>CALMWK010000153.1 GCA_937873375.1 Candidatus Bathyarchaeota archaeon | reverse complement strand
GACAAGATGCTGTCCATGATGCAGCCTTTAAACGTGTAGGTATTGTCCGTGTTGGATTCATAAACGAGCTTTTCAACTGTGCAGAAGCCCTAGTTATGCAGCCTAACCCAACTGGACCCAACCTGACAATAATCACCAACGCTGGGGGTCCGGGAATTATGGCTACTGACTATTTGATTGCCAAAGGCGGAAAACTTTCAGAGTTCACCATAGAATCTGTTCAACGTTTGAAGTGTATTCTGCCTTCCTACTGTACCATGGCAAATCCACTTGACGTTTTTGAGGAAGCTACCGCAGAAAGGTTCAAACAGGCCATGGAAATCTGCTTAGACGACCCAAACAGTAGCGGCTCCCTAATCATTTACACGCCTCAAGAAGCAACAGACCCATGTGCACTTGCCCAAATCGCAGTGGATTTTGCAAAGCAAACCAAGAAGCCTTTGCTTATTGCTCTCACATGCGAAGATGACCGTTGTCGTGAAGCTCGAAGAATACTGCAGCGAAATGGGGTTCCAGCTTTCAGAACGCCTGAAGAGGCGGTTTCCACCTTCATGTACATGTGGAGCCATACTCAAAACTTGGAGCTACTCTATCAGACGCCTGAAGAGTTCTCCACAGAGGTGACCTCTCCAACTTTTCTCAAAGGAATCTTGAGGCGAGCTTTCTGCGAGGGAAGAAAAGTCCTCACTTTGCCTGAGTCTCTCCAGTTTTTGGAAGCATACCAAATTCCAGCGCTGAAAACTCTTGTTGCAACCACTCCCCAAGAAGCTGCCACGCTGTCCGCTGAACTAGGTTACCCAATAGTTATGAAAGCCATCTCTCCGCAGTTCACCCATAAATCAGAAATTGAAGGCGTAATCCTGAACGTGTGTTCCCCATCACAAGTTCCCGTCTTTTTCCGCCAGCTATCCGACAGAGTCAAAAACTCAAGCGCCACAGCGGAATTTCAAGGCGTCGCAATTCAGAGAATGACTGGGAAGAAAGGTTACGAAATCCTGTTAGGGGCAAAGAAAGACCCCCAGTTCGGTTCAACAATCGTTTTCGGGATGGGAGGAACCGTCGCGGAACTGTTCAAGGATACAAGCATCAGCTTTCCACCTCTGAACAGAGTGTTAGCTCGGCGGCTGATGGAGAACACAGCAGTCTTCAAACGCGTCTCATCGGACGCGCACGCCGCCAACGGTGAGGTCCTCGAAGAAATCCTTGTCAAGTTTTCGCAGCTCGTCACAGATTTTCCTGAAATAGAAGAAATGGACATAAACCCTCTCATTGCGGATGAAAAGGGTGTCGTTGCGGTTGACGCCCGCATAGTCATCGATACAGGCAGAATAATGCGTGAAGTCGCTGAACACCATGAACACCTCGCTATCGCACCTTACCCCAAAAAGTATGTTTCTTTTCGAAAACTAAAAAACGACACTAAAGTACTGCTGCGTCCGACAAAACCTGAAGATGAAGTACGATTCAACGAACTCTTCAAGTCGCTGTCTGAAGAAAGCATGCGTATGAGGTTTTTTGAGATAATAAAAGAAATGTCACACGACACGTTGACGCGGTTCTGTAATTTGGATTACGACCGCGAAATCGCCATAGTCGCCGAACTCCAAGATGGTAGCAGAAAAATAATCGGCACGGTCACATTAATTATGGAACCAGACGGAAAAACAGGCGAATTCGCCATTGTAGTTTGTGACCAGTGGCAGAGCCTCGGGTTGGGGTCAAAACTCATGGATCTCCTTGAAGATATTGCCAAAGACAGGCATTTGGAGAAAATCCACAGCTACGTTATGGCGGGCAACTTTAAGATGGTTAAGTTGTGCAATCAAAAAGGCTTCAAGGTTGAGACTGTGGACGAAGACACCGTTAAAGTGACGCTAAAGTTGTCTATGTAAGAGTACACCGCTGTTTTGCATGCACAAGTCTGTCGAAATTGCGTAAGTTAAAAGAAAAGGTTTTGGGGCGTCAGAATACGCCCGTTTTGGCGACTCTGGTTAAGCGTCTATTTCGTTCGGAACTTTTGCAGTTTCTGCAGCATCTCTTTATCGCCTTCAGCGTCTCCAGCACATGTAGCGATTATGCCGTCGACGAGGCCAACAAGCTTTGCTGCCTTTTCT
This sequence comes from Candidatus Bathyarchaeota archaeon, assembly GCA_937873375.1. Taxonomy (GTDB): domain Archaea; phylum Thermoproteota; class Bathyarchaeia; order Bathyarchaeales; family Bathycorpusculaceae; genus JADGNF01. Next base: position 27,550 of record CALMWK010000153.1, on the reverse strand, counting down.
TCAACTGTATCCATGGTTGCGGCAACTGGCCACCCAATCATTTTTACTGTTTCTACGTTTTTAGGAGTACCCACCAAGAAGTACGCGTAGATTGGTTTGTTCATTTTCTTGCATTCTTTGGCTACTTGTTCCAGTATCGGGAAGGAACTGTCTTCAAGCCTCATGAAGTAGATGAAGTCCCAATCGCCCTTTGCGCGTGCAATGGTTTCTTCCACGGATCGGCGTGCGGTAAGTAAGCAGCCTAACTTTATGTTTTTCAGTTTTACGTTTGCTCTCAGAAAGTCTCGGGCTTCTTCGGAGGATTTGAGCATTTTTATGGGTTCGCCAAAGTGGGGGTTGTCACCCATGGTAACTGCCAAGCCATCGACACCCAGGATGTCCGCGGCTAAAGCTAAACCGCCCACTTCAACTGGACCTTTATAGTGCAGTATGAATATGGGTACGATTTCTTTATCAGGATATTTGGATTTCAGAACGGCGCTTACAACTACCCCGCTGGGTGCTGGAAAACCAGCTGCGCTGTCGGTGACGTTCCATCCATCAACTAGATCTTTAATTTCGTCTGCAAGCTTCAGAAATTTACGTGTTGGGACAAACTCGTTTAGTATTTTCATTGAGGTATCATCTCGGCTAAAGGGTAGACGGGCTGGATTAAAAAATCTTTTGCATGCACACACGGGACGCCACAGCAGGTGTTTTCTCTGCTTTTTGCCTTTAGGCTGCTGCTTTCTTTTGCGGGAGAGAGCGAAGCGCCTTTTCGGCGCGTTCTTTTTTGAATTTGGACAGCTTTATGATTTCTGCTTTTTCTGCGTCTACCTTGGCGAGGTTTAAATCTTTCAGCAGTTTTTTCCCTACGTCTGAGCGCACTATAACGGTTGAGTATCCATTCTGGCTGCCCACGGAGCCTACTGATATGTCTGCAAGCATTGCTGGGAAATCAGGGCAGTAGCGGCATCCTTTTTCGACCGCTTTGTCGAGGTCTTTTACTTTGCAGGAGTATTCTTTCCCCTGAAGCTGCACTATGAATCGTCCTTTGTGGATTTTGGTTTTTTCAGCTTTGTCTATGTCGGCGCCTGTGAGTCTTTGCAGTTCTTCTTTTAATGTGGCGCTGTTGAAAGCTTCGAGGCAGAACAAACCTATTATTGTGATTTCAACGTCTGAGGCTTCACGCCTAAGGTTTTGTTGCAGTTTTCTTGCCGCTTGGACCTGACAGGGTGTGCAAACGACTGCGATTTTCTTTTTCCCCTGCCCTATTAGCTCCCTGAGCTTGGGTAGTATTTTCACTTGCAGGTAAGTGGTTCCTCTTGCCGCCATAACCTCGTTGATGTTTTCTGCTATTATCGCTTCTGCGTGGTAGCCCTCTCTGCGTTGAACGACGATTGCAACGTCAAAAACACTTTTCTTCAAGCCTGAAATTAACAGCGCCGTAACTATTCCGCCGTCTTGTCCGTCTATGCCGCTTTTTGCTGAAAACAGTTCACTGTAAACACCCAAGCTGTCGTCTTTGGTTCCTTTCAAGAATTCATGTTCTATCCGCGCTATGTCGTCCACTCGGTAAACCAACCCTTTTCTAATATCTAAAGGCAAAAGGAAAGAAGAAAATTGTGGTGGAAAAAATGAAGCGGCAGGGTTATCGGACTATGCGGTCTACAAGTTTCCCTTCCGAGTTCACCATCTGAACCTCTAGAGGCATACTTCCCACAGCGTGGGTTGCGCAGCTGAGGCAGGGGTCAAACGCGCGGATAACCGCTTCGACTCTGTTGAGCATGCCTTCTTGCAGTTTTTGCGCTTTCACGTATTTCTTGGCAACCTGAGTTACTGCCTTGTTGAAGGCTATGTTGTTGTGTTCAGTGGCGATAATCATGTTGTTCCAGGTAATCAGACCATCTTTGTCAACGCGGTAGTGGTGAATCAGGGTGCCTCTTGGAGCTTCAGCTACACCAATGCCTTCGCTGTTGCTGACGGATGCTTTTGCCCAAACCCTGTCCGATAAAACCTCAGGGTCTTCAAGAATGTCTTTGGCGTGTTCGATACAGTAGAGGGTTTCAATCAAGCGTGCGTAGTGGTAGTGGAAAGTGCTTTGGACTACTCCTTTTTTGCCAAGTTTCTTGAACTCTTTGAGCTCTTTGTCCGCTAAAGGTGTTCCACAGTGAGAAGCAACGTTTAGTCTAGCCAGCGCGCCGACACGGTAGAAGCCATTGGGGTAGCCAAGTTTTTTGAGGTAGGGGAACTTCATGTAGGACCAGTCTTCAGAGGCTTCTCCGATGTGCTCGTAGTATTTCTTGGGGTCGATGTGGTCAGCCATGATGCTGCCGTCTGGGGCTACGACTCTCAAAGTTCCGCTGTAGTGCTCAAGGCCGCCGTTGTCAGTTACCAGACCCATATAATGCGAAGAGAAATTCCCCAAGTTTTCAACGTCTTCTTCGAATTTGGGTAAATAGTTTTTCCACATGGCTAATGTTTCTTGGGTGACTTTCAAGGCTTCAGGCAGGTTATGTTTGAGATAATCTGCTTTTTCCTTTGCCAGGGGAGTCTTGACGCCGCCGGGAACAATCCAGTCACTAGAGTGAATCCGTTTGCCAGCAACGTTCTCGATGACTTCTTGCCCGAACTTTCGCAGCCTGATGCCTTTGCGAGCCAAATCAGGATACTCCGCAGCTATGCCAAGGATGTTTCGTTTGGCAGGGTCAGAATCCATCCCCAACAGAAAATCGGGTGAGGAAAGATGGAAAAAGTTCAGCGCGTGCGATTGGATGAGTTGTCCCATGTGCATCAAACGACGCAGCAAAGTTGCCGTTCTGGGAATGTTCACGTTAACTAGTTCATCGCAGGCTTGCGCCGAAGCAAGCATGTGGCTGACAGGACAGATGCCGCAGGCTCTTGCGGTGATGCTGGGCATTTCGTAGAATGGACGACCGTCGCAGAATTTTTCGAAGCCTCTGAAATCTATGACTTGGAATCGTGCGTCCCGTACGGAGTCATCGTCGTTTAGGAATATGCTTACTTTGGCGTGTCCTTCTATTCGGGTAATCGGATTTATTGTTATAACTTTTGGGTTCATTTTACTGACCTCTTTAACCGTATTTTGATTTGTTCTCCATCAGCGGAACTTTGCCCGCCAGCAATTCAGTTAAAACATAAGCAATGTTGCCCGCTGGAGGTGGACATCCCGGAATGAAGAAGTCAACCTTCACCACTTCGTGCAAAGGATACACCTTTTTCAACAGCTTCGGCACATCTGTTGGAATCGTTTGTTGAATATCGCTGTTTTCAACGAATTCCCGTTGCAGAACTGCTTGGTCGCTGTCTTCAAACGAGTTTCGCAACGCTGGAACGTTGCCTGTCACTGCGCAGTCGCCCATAGCAATCAGGATTCTGCTTCGCTCTCGGGCAATCTTCAACATTTCCACTTGTTCCTTGTTCGCGACAGCGCCTTCGATGAGGGTTACATCTACACCCTCAGGGAAATTTTTGATGTCAACTAATGGACCGTAAACTAGCTGAATTTTCTTAGCTAAATCAAGCAGAACCTCGTCGATGTCAAGAAGAGACATGTGGCAACCTGAACAGCCGCTTAGCCACATGGTTGCAAGTTTGGTTTTTGCATTTGTCGGCAACTACTTTTTCCTCCGTGACAGCACGAAATCAGCTATACCTGTATCTTTAGTTTCAGAAAGCGGTTCGCCTTCCACATAGATGGCGCCAACTGGACAGACTTTGGCGCATTTTCTGCATGAAGTGCACGAAGCTGCTTTGTCCCAAGAGTCATCAAAATCAACGATAATCTGGGAATCTTTACCCCGCAACTTCAAATCCAACGCGTGGACGCCTTCTATTTCGTCGCAAACTCGGACACAACGCGTGCAGAGTATGCACCTGTTTCGGTCAATTACTAGGAAGGGATGAGAGGAGTCAACGTTTTCACTGGTCCATTCTCTTTCGAACGCGACATGTTCAACGCCCAATTTGTCAGCTAATGCTTGAAGCTCACAGTTCTTATTAGCAACACAAACTGAACACACATGAGTCCTTTCTGAAAGAAGCAACTGGATAGTGTTCTTGCGATATGCTTTCAGTTTTTCCGAGTTAGTGATTACTTCCATGCCGTCGCTAATCGGCGTTGAACAGGACGCAAACAGCTTTGCTTGTCCCTTAAGCTCAACAATGCACAGGCGGCAGGCGCCAGTTTTCGTTAGTCCAGCCAAGAAACATAAATGAGGTATGTCTATTCCGTTTTCTATCGCCGTCTCAAGTATGCTTTTTCCTTCTTGAGCAGTTATTTCGTGTTCATCTATTTTAAGAGAAACAGTTTTGGTGGTCAAATTTCGGCCTCCTTGACATTATGTTTGAAGGAACACTTTCCCGCTGCACACTTCTTTTGGAGTATATGCTCGTTGTACTCGTTTCCGAAGTAACGCATAGTTGTCAAAACAGGATTCGGCGCTGTCTGACCCAGACCGCAAAGGCTTGCTTCTTGTATGTAGCCACAGGAGCTTCTGAGAAACTGTATGTCTTCAGGTTTGCCCACGCCGCCAATGATTCGGGCGTAGGTTTCCTGTATTTTGTGCAAACCCACCCGGCAGGGCGTGCATTTACCGCAGGATTCTTCGACGCAGAAATCTATGAAGAACTTGGCTGTGTCAACCATGCAGGAGTCTTCATCGATTACTACAATGCCGCCTGACCCCATTATAGCCCCCGCCTTTGTCAAAGACTCATAGTCTATAGGCAAATCCAACATTGTATCAGGTAGACATCCGCCAGAAGGTCCACCTACCAAAACTGCTTTGAATTTCTTATTGTCGGGTACGCCACCGCCTATGTCGTAGATGACTTCTTTGAGGGTGATGCCCATCGGAACCTCTATGAGGCCAGGATTGTTAACTTTGCCAGTTAAAGAGAAACATTTTGTTCCACTGCAGGTTGGAGAACCAATTTTTGAAAACCACAAGCCCCCGTGAGAAATTATCTGGGGAATGTTCGCTAAGGTTTCAACGTTATCTATGAGAGTGGGGCTTTTCCATAATCCTGAAGCTGCAGGATAGGGTGGACGTGGACGAGGATTCGCTCTGTTGCCCTCAACGGAGGCAAGTATGGCGGTTTCTTCACCAGCCACGAATGCACCAGCGCCCAACCGCAGTTCAATGTCAAAGCTAAATGAGGTTTCAAGGATGTTTTGCCCTATGAGGTTCATTGCTTTGGCTTTGTCTATAGCCTTCTTTAATGTATCAACGGCCAGTGGATACTCAGCTCTGATGTAAATGTAGCCTTTGTTAGCTTCCGTGGCGTACGCCGCTATCAACATGCCCTCAAGTATTGCGTGTGGGTCGGCTTCGGCGAGCGTGCGGTTCGCAAACACACCCGGGTCACCTTCGTCGAGGTTAGCCACTATGTACTTTGGAGAACGATGAGCCCGCGCAACAAAAGTCCATTTTTGCCCAATTTTGAAGCCTGCGCCGCCGCGCCCCCGCAAGCCGCTGAGCCAAACTTCGTCAATAACGTCTTTTGGACTCATCTTTATGAGGCATTTGACAAGTGCAGAATATCCTCCTGCGGCTATGTAATCTTCAATTCGGTAGGGGTCAATTTTTCCCGCGTTTTTCATGACCAGTCGATGCTGTTTTTCGAAGTATGCTTTGCTGCCATACAACATGTCTTTGACGGGCAGCCCCAAAACCACGTGGTCGCGCACTATTTCGCGTGCTTTTTCAGGGGTAACGCTCTGGTAGAGGTAGTTGCCAGGTTCAATCATAACAGCTGGACCAACCGAGCAGGTGCCTATGCAGCCTGTTCGGGCAACTTTACATTCCTTTTGTACACCGAATTCTTTGACGGCGTCTTCGAAGGCTTTCAGTACTTTTAGTGCGCCGAAGGGGATGCAGCCGCTGGAGCAGCATACGTTAATTCGGTGTTTATATGACCTTTGAGCATCCAGCTCGGTTTCAGCTAAATGTATTATATCAGCGGGTTTCAAGGTTTTTTGCCCTCCAACAAAAGTTTTATCCTTTCAATAATGATTTCTTTGGTGGCTTTGCCTATGACTTCATCGTCAACGACTATGCTTGGAGCCATAGCGCATGCACCTATGCATCTTGTTATGAACACGGATAGACGCCCGTCAGCTGTCGTGTTTCCACGTTGAACTTTGAATTCTTTCTCGACGGCGCTGATGATTTCTTCAGCTCCTTTCACGTAGCAGGCGGTGCCCAGACAGGTTGTAACCACGTGTTCGCCGGGTTGCTTTAATCGGAAGTAGTTGTAGAATGCAGCTACACCGTATACGTGGCTGGGTGGAAGTTTTAACGACTCGGCAACAAAAGAGAGCAAGTCTTTGTTTATGTAGCCGTAGAGTTCTTGGGTTTTGTGGAGAATTTCTAAAAGAGAGCTTGCTTGGTACTGATGTTCCTTTATCGTTTTTTCAAGCATTACCTTTCGGTTGTCTTCTTTCAACATTTCTGAATCTCGCCTATTTTCCGCTTTAAACAACGCTTTGCGTTGCACAACCGAGTAAGGAACAGAACGGTTCTTGTATATAAAATATAACAGCGCCAAGTTACCTTTTCAGTATGGCTTTTGATTGTCTTTTTGTTTTTCTGGATTACACAGTAAAAGAAATGTGCATTCAGAAGGGGAAGTGGTGCGGGGGGTGGGATTTGAACCCACGAACCTCTGCAGGATAGGAGCCTCAGTCCTACGCCTTTGGCCATGCTGGGCGACCCCCGCCTAATTTTTCAGGGCATGCCAATTTGTATGGCAGATAATAGAATTAGGCATCATATTAAAAGGCTTTACTTTGCTGGGCGGGTTTGTAAGCTATATAAACGGGTTTTGCCTGAGCTAATATAGTTGAAGGCCGTGCTTACTTTGACGTTGGATAAGTAAGTTTTTATACGGCTCCACCACTATAACGGTGTTATAGAATGGTTGGTGAAAACACCATGAAACAAATCTACAACAACGTCACAGAAACCATAGGCAAAACCCCACTCATACGCCTAAACCGACTCACCGAAGACCTAAAATGCACCATCGTTGCCAAAACAGAGGCCCACAACCCAGGCGGCAGCGTCAAAGACCGCATAAGCCTCAGCATGATAAACGAAGCCGAAAAACAGGGATTACTCAAACCTGACAGCGTCATCATTGAGCCAACCAGCGGCAACACAGGCATCGGCTTAGCCATGGTCGCAGCCGTAAAAGGCTACCGCCTCATACTTACCATGCCCGAATCCATGAGCGTCGAAAGGCGCAATCTGCTGAAAGCTTACGGCGCGGAACTTGTCCTCACTCCAGGTCCTGACGGCATGGGCGGAGCCATCAAAAAAGCTGAAGAACTCGCCGCAAACACACCCAACTCTTTCCTCCCTCAACAATTCAAAAATTTGGCGAATCCGAAAGTCCACCGAGAAACCACGGGTCCAGAAATCTGGGATGACACTGAAGGACAGGTCGACATCTTAGTTGCAGGCGTCGGCACAGGCGGAACCATCACAGGAATAGCACAATACATCAAACCGCTCAAACCAACGTTCAAAACCGTAGCAGTAGAACCAGCAACATCACCCGTGCTAAGCGGCGGCGCGAAGGGACCACACAAAATTCAAGGAATAGGCGCAGGCTTTGTCCCCGACGTACTGAAACGTGATTTGGTGGATGAGGTTGTGAAAGTGAAAGACGAGGATGCCCTCCAAACTGCAAGGTTACTCGCCAAAAAAGAAGGCTTGCTGGTCGGCATATCTTCGGGGGCAGCAGCTTGGGCAGCACTGGAACTGGCAAAGAGACCTGAAAACGAAGGCAAACTCATCGTCGTTATCCTACCTGACACAGGAGAACGATACCTCAGCACCGCCTTATTCCAAGAAAACACGGAAACACCCAAGTAAACATATAGGCGCCTCCGCAGAGAGGACGCTTCTCTTATATCCCCCTTTAACCCAATTAAAGAAAGAAGTGAAAGCAGGATGACCCCCAAATCGGGTAAACCTAAAACAACAAAAAAAAGAACCGTGGAAGACCAAGATGACCAAGCGTACGCTTGGAACCCAGAGAAAATGCTCACCGCCCTCCTTTCGGGACAAGAGAAACTGGAGAATAACTGGGTTGAGAAAGGTTTACCCACACTCGTTGACGGCATCATAGAAAACTACGAAAAAATCGGAGGCATGAACCACCTTGAAGGAAAAGACCTGCCATCCAAAAAAGTCGTCATAGAAGTTCTCGAAGACCTGCTAACCGTGGTATTCCCAGGATATTTAGGTGAAACAGAAATCACCAAGTCCAACATGAAATACGTTTTGGGCAACACCTTAACTTCAATTTACGTTAGGCTCACCGCAGAAGTGGAAAAAAGCCTCAAACACATCTGCCGAAAAGTCAAAGAGTGCCCCCAAGACGTGTGCCACCGAAGAGCCCAAGTGGTCGTTAAGGGGCTTCTAGAAAAAATTCCGCAGATAAGGGTGCTCCTCAGCGGAGACATAGAGGCAGCCTACGACGGTGACCCCGCCGCCATGAGCAGCGAAGAAGTCATACTTAGTTACCCATGCGTCTTGGCTATAACAACATACAGGATAGCACATGAGCTGTACCTGTGCGGCGTTCCGTTGATTCCCAGAATAATGAGCGAACATATCCACTCTCTGACGGGCATCGATATTCATCCGGGCGCGGAGATTGGCAAGAACTTCTTCATAGACCATGGCACAGGCGTAGTCATCGGAGAAACCACTAAAATCGGAGACAACGTCAAAATGTACCAAGGCGTCACCTTAGGCGCATTGAGTTTCCTGAAGGACGAGAAAGGACGCATAATCAAGGGTAGAAAAAGACACCCAACAATCGGCAACAACGTGGTAATTTATTCTGGAGCTACCCTGCTTGGGCCTGATGCGGTAATAGGCGACAACGTTGTCATAGGCGGAAACGTCTGGATTACCTCACCTGTGCCTGCGGGAACAAGAATAACTATATCGCCTCCAGAACAGAACATCAGAAAAGAACGCAAGAAAAAGTGAGATTCTGCTTTTAGATTAGGCGGAAGTTCTCCTTAACCGTCGTCAAAACCACGTGTGTATTTGTGCGTTCAACGTACTGCAAATTCAACAGTTTCTTTGTAAACGCACCCAAGTCCTCGCGGCTCTTAAACTTCGCCACAATAACCGCGTCCGTCAAGCCAGTAACATCGTAAACGCTGCACACGTTCGGAATCTTTGCTACCTCAGTTTCAGTTTCTACAAGTTTGCCTTTGGCAACACTGATTTCAGTGACCACAGTTAACTCGTAGCCAAGTTTTTCATGGTCTAAAATAACTGAGTATCCTTTGATGAGCCCGTCGTCTTCCATTTTCTTGATTCTGGAAAGCACGGTGCCGACGGACACGCCCACGTTCTTGGCTATTTGTCTGCTTGAGAAGCGGGCATCTTCCAAGAGTGCCTTCAAGATTTTGTTGTCGATTTCGTTTAGCTCCATGATTGTTGACTCCTGCACGTTTTTCCAATAAGGGTAGCCTTTTTGAGACGTTCTTTTAATAATCAAACGATTATGTTTATAAAAGTTTAGTTCCCAAGCAGGCTGAAAAGCCTAATAGAAACATCGTGAATAAGGTGGAAATACGAAGCTAAAACATTGCAACTACGGATTTGACTCCTAAAACGGGATAATCTTAAATTACTGAACAAACTCCAATACCGTGTGCCACCAACATGCAAACGAAATACGACACAATCATAGTTCTTGACTTCGGAGGACAATACTGCCACCTTATAGGCAGAAGAATCAGAGAGCACGGCGTCTACTCCGAAATCGTCCCGCACGACATCACATCCGACGAAATCAAGGCGCTACAAGAAAAATTTAACGTTAAAGGTTTAATTCTCTCAGGCGGACCATCAAGCGTTTACGAACCCAACGCGCCCAGAATCGACCCTACAATTCTGGAGATGAACTTGCCAGTTTTAGGCTTATGTTACGGGCACCAACTCATAGCCCAAATAGTGAAGGGAAAAGTCAAACCCGCAGAGCATAGAGAATACGGCATTGCCGAGGTCAACATCGACAAACCAGTTGGCGTGCTAAATGGCTTAAGCCCGAAGGAAACAGTTTGGATGAGCCACGGCGACACCGTCTTTGCCTTGCCAGCGGAATTTGAAGCGTTGGCTCACACGGAAAGCTGCCCAGTTGCCGCGTACAGGCACAAAACGAAGGCGATTTACGGTTTACAGTGGCACCCCGAGGTTGTCCACACAAAAAACGGCGAACGCATGCTGCGCAACTTCATCTTTGACGTATGCAAATGCGAAGCTAACTGGAAAATGGAAGACCTCATAGGAAAAATGGTTAAAGAAATCAAAGCCGACGTGGGCGAAGCCACAGCCATAATCGGCTTAAGCGGAGGCATAGACTCCAGCGTCGCCACAGCTCTGGCAGCCCAAGCCTTAGGCGACAAGCTTACGGCGGTTTTTGTGGATCACGGTTTCATGCGGGAAGGCGAACCCGAAGCCATCAGAGACACGTTCCAGAAGTTTGAAATCAACTTTGTCATTGCGAACGTTCAGAAGCGGTTTATGGAGAAACTCAAAGGCGTAGTTGACCCTGAGAAGAAACGCAAAGTCATCGGGGAAGAGTTCATCAGAGTCTTTGAGGAAATCGCTGAGAAGTCAGATGCGCAGTACCTGATTCAGGGAACCATTTACCCAGACCGCATCGAGTCAGGCTTCCGAAAGAACTCCGATGTGATAAAATCACACCACAATGTTGCAGGCTTACCCTCAAAAATCAAATTCAAAAAAATCGTGGAGCCCCTCCGCGACCTCTACAAAGACGAAGTCAGAAAAGTCGCCAAAATGCTTGACCTACCCAAAGAAATAGTCAACAGGCAACCGTTCCCAGGACCTGGACTGGCAGTAAGGATAATCGGCGAGTTAACTGAGGAAAGAGTCCAAGTAGCAAAGAAAACCGACGCCATCGTCCGCGAAGAAATCGAGAAAAACGGCTTGGCAGAAAACTTGTGGCAGTACTTCACAGTGTTAACCGACACGAAAGCTACAGGCGTCAAAGGCGACTCCAGAGCTTACGGCTACGTGGTGGCAGTTAGAGCTGCAGAGAGCCGTGAAGCCATGACCGCCAACTTTGCGCAAATTCCCTACCCGATTCTGGAGAAGATTTCCACCAGAATAACCAACGAGGTCCCAGAAGTTACACGGGTCGTCTACGACATTACACATAAGCCGCCTGCAACCATAGAGTGGGAATAAGAGAGCTTTCTCAAACGGTTTATATTCAGAAAGCACTGAATAGTAAACTTACCATTCGAAGGCGAAAGCTATTGAAAGCGTTAATTCTCATCGGCGGATTCGGCACAAGACTCAGACCGCTAACGTGCACAAGACCAAAAGCTCTTTTTCCGATAGTTAACAAGCCTTTGCTACAGATAACTTTTGAGAGACTTGCCGAGAACGGCGTTGACGAGGTAATTTTGGCAGTTAACAAGTTAACCCAATTCCACATCAGGCAACAACACCTGCCCAAGTACGGCTTAACCGTGAAGTACTCGCTTGACCCACCAAAAATACCACTGGGCACAGCAGGACCCATAAAAAAAGCCGAGAAGCTCCTTGGGCACGATGACCCTTTTTTGGTTTTGAACGGCGACTTAATCACGGAGATAAACTACAAGGAAATGCTAGCAACCCACGCTGAAGGCAAGGCTGTAGCTACAATAGCGCTTCATGAAGCGGAAGACCCCAGCAGATACGGCGTAGCCGAATTGGCAGATGAAAACCGCATTAAACGGTTCATAGAAAAACCGCCCAAAGGAACCGAACCAACCAAGCTGATAAACGCGGGAGTCTACGTTTTAAGCCCAAAAATTTTCAACTACATCCCATCAGGGAGAGCCGTGTCTATGGAACGCGAAGTTTTTCCGCGGTTAGCCGAGGAAAACGTGCTTTACGGGCACAAAGTGAGCGGTTTATGGATTGACATAGGCAAGCCAGAGGATTACCTGCAGACAAACAAGATGCTGCTTGAAACATGCGCCGACAAACAACGAAAAAACCCCAGATTTGAATGCAGGAACCCTGTTGCGCTGGGCAAAGGTGTCGTCATCGGGGAAAATTCGGTCATCGGACCATGTGCTGTTCTGGGAAAGAACGTAACGGTTGGGAAGAATGTGCAGATTCGCGATTCAGTGGTTTTCGAGGATGTAAAAATCGGTGATGACGCAGTAATATGTGGGGCGCTCATAGGTGAAGCGGCGCAGATAGGCAAGAAAGCCAAGGTAACCGAAGGCTGCATCATCGCCGACCACGTGAAGGTTAAAGATGGCGTCTTGCTTCGCGAGAAAGTTTCTGTTTGCCCAGCAAAAGAAGTCTAAGCGCATATGATAGCTAGTGAAGAAAAAGGCGCTCATTCGCCCACAACCAACATGCATTCACTACCACAAACGCCACCTCCAACGTATTATCTATATTACTAGTGAAAAAAACAGCTACAGTTCACTACCTAACACAGAAACCAAAACAACCCAAAAAACAAACCAAGAAGTAGTGCTATAGCAGGCAGTTACTCCCACGCAAAGACAAAAAGAAAACAAACACCAAACAGCCAAACACGCACAGTCTGAAAATATATTAGAATCCAACGAGTTTCTCTTAAGAGTGGAGATTAGACAACATGAGCCAGAACAAACTTTTCGGAACAAACGGCATCCGAGGCATAGTTAACAAAGAATTAACACCTGATATGGCAGTGAAAGTAGGCTTAGCCATTGGAACCTTTTTCGGAAAAAAAAACCTGCTGCTGGGTCACGACGCCCGAACCAGCGGACCAATGTTTTCCAGAGCCGTCATTTCAGGACTCACAGCAACGGGATGCAACGTATTCTTCGCAGGTATGGCACCAACGCCCGCCCTACAGTTCGCGGTTAAGAATCACGAGATGGACGGCGGAGTAATAATCACCGCTTCACACAACCCACCAGAATACAACGGCATAAAAGCCATCTGGAGCGACGGCATCGAAGTCAGCCACGAGCAAGAAACTGAAATCGAGAAAATCTACTTCGAAAACAAAATCCAGTTCGCAGAGTGGAAACAACTCGGCTCAGTATGTGAATTGCCTACCGTGAACGACGAGTACGTAGAAGCCATGAAGAAGCATGTGGATATTGCCAAGATCGCATCAAAGCGTTTTCATGTGGTAATTGACGCCGCAAACAGCGTCGGCGGATTAACAGCACCAATTCTCCTAAGAGACCTAGGTTGCAAAATCACCAGCCTCAACGCAAACATCGACGGCACTTTCCCGGGAAGAATGCCGGAACCCCGCCCAGAAAACCTCGCCGAACTCGCCAACACCGTCAAAGCGGTAGGTGCGGATTTGGGTGTGGCTTTTGATGGCGACGCAGACCGCTCAATCTTTGTCGACGAAACAGGGCAAATTCACATGGGAGACAAAACCTTTGCCGTCGTCGAAAAACAGTTCCTACTCAAAAACCCGAACTCGCAAATTGTTACACCTGTAAGTTCTTCGACGCTCATCAAAGATGTGGCGGATGCTTACAAAGGCGAAATCGTCTGGACCAAAGTTGGAAGCGTCACCGTCTCGCAGAAGATGAAGGAAGTTAACGCTAAACTGGGCGGAGAGGAAAACGGCGGAGTCTTTTATGGTCCACACCAAGCCGTGCGCGACGGAGCCATGACAACCGCTTTGATTCTGAACATTATGGCGGATACAGGAGAGAAACTGTCCAAGCTGATTGCGGAGCAGCCACAGTACTTCATTGAGAAAGGTAAAGTGGAGTGCCCCGACGACAAAAAACAGAAACTGTTGGACAAACTGCTTGAGCAGCTGAAAGGCATGAACATTAACACGCTTGACGGAGCAAAAATCTGGTTTGACGACAAAAGCGCTATCCTGCTAAGACCCAGCGGAACAGAACCTGCCTTCAGAATGTACGCCGAAGCAAAAACGCAGCAGAGAGCCACCCAACTGATTGAAGAGTACACCGCTAAACTCAAAGCGATTCTCGAAACAATTTAAGAAAGGCTACCAATCCTGTAAAAGTGAAAAGTGGCGAACACCTTGCTCGCAGGCCTAAACTTGAAACCAGAAGAAGTAGACACCCCCGAGAAAAGAGCAGCCTACAGGGTAGGTGTCATAGGATGCGGGCAACGAGGCGTTTTTTACGCCATGGCTTTCGCTGAAGCAGGTTTCAAGGTTACATGTGCAGACGCAGACCAAAGCCTCATAAGGCGACTATCAAAAGCGAACATTCTTCGTGGTGACCGCGAAGCGGAAGTTAAGCTGAAGCGCTTTGTGAGAACTGAACAAATAACCGCGACAAGTGACTTAAAAAAAGCCGTTGCCCAAAGCGACATAATACTTTTAGCGTTCAGTCCTAAAATCGACGCAAAAAAGAGCCCTGATTACTCTGAGACTGAAAGCACCTGCAAACAAGTCGGCGCGGCACTGCAAAAAGGGAGCTTGGTGGTTTACGCAGGCGTCGCAGGGTTTGGTTTAACCGAAGGCTTAGTTAAGGAAACGCTTGAGAACACTTCCGGGCGTAAGGCAGGAGAAGACTTTGGCTTAGCCTACAACCCGATACAAAACCCAAAACTGCTCGGCAACCAAGAGTTAAGAGTTGCCGCAAAAGACAGGGCGAGCTTGAACTCAGCAGGCGCATTTTTTGAAACCATAGCTAAAAAAGGAGTCAAAAAAATCTCAGACGTGAAAACCGCGGAGTTAGCCACACTCTTTGCGGCGGTTAAACGTGATACGGTTGCGGCTTTGGTTAATGAGTTGGCGGTGTTCTGTGAAAACGCGGGCATAGACTACGCTGAAACTACAACTCTCTTAGACGGAGAGGCAAACGAAGCAGGTACGGTGCCTACCATTGCGGATGAAGACAACAGAAAAGAGGCGTATTTGCTGCTTGAAAGCGCTGAGAACCTGAACGCTAAACTTCGGTTACCAGCGCTGGCTAGGCAAATAAACGAGGATATGATTAGGCACGCAGCTAACTTGACCCATGAGGCACTACGAAACGGGGAAAAAACCCTGCGAAGAGCCAAAATTGCCCTGTTAGGCACGGTTGAGCCTGAATCTGCTGCCGCCGCGTTTATTGAACTTATAGAGGCTAAAGGTGCAAAAGTCCGCCGTTATGACCCGCAAGGTTCTGCTTTTGAGCATGCAGAGGCGTCGCAGTCGCTGAAGAGAACCTTGAATGAGACCGTGGAGGGCACAGACTGCGTCGTGATTTTGGATGGGCAGGAGCTTCGGCGCTTAAACCTTAAGAAGCTAAGGGCACTAATGAAGTCTCCAGCGGCACTCATAGACCTCGCGGGAATGGTGGAGCCAAGCAAAGTGGAAGCTGCAGGGTTCACTTACCGCGGCTTGGGAAGAGGGGCTTGGAAGAAATGAAGAAACTTGGCGTAGCAGTTATAGGAACAGGGTTTTGGGGAAAAAACCACGCAAGAGTCTACAAAGAACTTGCAAACACTAATCTGGTGGCAATCTGCGACGTTAACGCTGAAAGAGCCAAAGCCATAGCGGACCAGTTCGGCGTGAAAGCCTACACAAACAGCACGCGGATGCTGAAGAATAAGGAAGTTGAGGCGGTTAGCGTCTGCACATGGTCAACCATGCTGGCCAAAGAAGCCCACAAAGCGCTCCACGCGGGAAAACATGTTCTGGTGGAGAAACCCATGGCGACCAACACAAAACAAGCAGAAACGCTTCTGAAAACAGCTGAAGATAGCGGCTTGCACTTGACTGTGGGTTTTCTGATGCGGTTTATCCCTGGACTGCAGCATATCCGAGAGGCTGTGGAAAGCAAGAAAATCGGCGAACGAGTATCTGCGACTGCGAAGAGGGTTTCAGAGTGGCCTGAAAGGATAGGCGATGTAGGCGTAGTCAAAGATACGGCTATTCACGACATAGACGTTATGCGGTTCATTTCAAATGAGGACCCAATCAGCGTCTACGCGAAAATGGGCAGCATGAAGCACAGGAAGTTTGAGGATTACGCGCAGATAATGCTCACCTACGAAGGCGGAAAAAGCGCTTTCATAGAGTCCAATTGGTTGACGCCGTACAAAACGCGAACGTTGACGGTTACGGGGAGCGACGCCATCATGCGGTTAGACTACATAACACAGGAGTTGTGGGTTGAAAGCAAGAAGGAAACGGTGCAGCCGAGATTGCCGTTTCAGGAACCGTTGAAGCTGGAGTTGCAACATTTTGCTGAATGCGTTTTAGACAAGAAGAAGCCAGTGGTTACGGGTGTTGACGGTTTGAAGGCTCTGCAGATTGCGATTGCTGCACAAAAGTCTTCAGCTAAGAACGCCGCGGTAAAACTAAAATAATAAAAAAGAGGTTTAGGCTTTTAAGCTGAAAGGTTTGCCTTCAGTCACTATCTTCTTGGGCGCTTTGTCCCTCCATTTTTTCAGGAAAGGCAAATCCTCAGTGTCCTTTCTCAGCTCGTCGGGGAGCATTTCAGGTATCTCATCGCGTATAGGGTACCAACGGAGGCATTTTGGGCAAACAATTAAGCCTTCAACTATTTCGTCTTTTTCCTCGAAAACGTGAAGTTCAAGCGGGTGATGCTTGTCTATGGGGCATGCGAGGATTTCCATTAGTTTCCGTTTCATAACAGTTCCCTGTAAGAAAGAGTAACACCGCGACAGCCTATTAAAACTTACCAATCACCCTTTAATGCAGATGTCGGCAACTACTTGGTGCCAGTTTGGACCAACCTTTCGGGCAACACGGAAAAAGGGAAGTTCAAAGTTTACGTTCAAGCGGGCGAGATTTTCAGATACTTTTAGCTTAAGTTTTTCAACTGGGTCTTCTGTTTTAGGGGCATGTTCAAAGCCGTGCAAGTG
Organism: Candidatus Bathyarchaeota archaeon; assembly: GCA_937873375.1. Taxonomy (GTDB): domain Archaea; phylum Thermoproteota; class Bathyarchaeia; order Bathyarchaeales; family Bathycorpusculaceae; genus JADGNF01. The sequence goes on along the minus strand of CALMWK010000153.1, from coordinate 10,670 downwards.
TATCCAGCCGCCAGCAGGTTTGAGGGCTGAAACAGCACACGGCAGGTACTCGAAGACTTTCTCAGGTAGCGGCATCAATACGCGGTCGGCTGAACGTTGCAGTTGGGTTTCGATTATTGTCTTGGCGTCGCCCAGCAGCGGAACTACTTTGCCGAAGACTCGGTTGCGCCGGATGTTTTCCTGCATGTACTGAACTGCGGCGGGGTTGATGTCTATGGAGAACACTTTTGCGGTGGCTACTTGTTTGGCGATTAGTATGGAGAAGCAGCCGACGCCAGCGAACATGTTTACGACGACCTCGTTTGGCTGGACAAGCTTGGCGATGCGTTGCCTTTCATGCAAAAGTCTTGGAGAAAAATAGCATTCTTTCACGTCAACGGCGAATAGGCAGCCAGACTCTTTGTGAACTGCGCGGGTTTTGTCTTCGCCTGCCAAAAGGCTGAGGTTGCGCAGTCGGTAACTGCCACGGACCCCGCTGTCTTGTGCGAACACGGTTTTTACGCCTTTGTGGCGGTGCATTATTGCTTCTGCGGTGGCTTTGGCGTTTGTCTTCGCGTTGTTGGGTAATTTGGTGATTGCTATATCCCCTATAATGTCAAAGGAGTTGTAAACACTTGAGGAATCACCTGAGGGGAGAACACCTGTGAGGGTTTGTTTTAGTCTCTTCCGCAACCTTTAGCCTTCATTAATGAACACAGGACTGGAAACGTTTAAAAGCAAAATACTTTTCCTTTGTAGAAGAGGTAACTCATATGGAGAAAACAGGAATTGTTTATGAATGTATGCGTTGCGGGGCAAGAGTTCCAGCTGAAGAGTTGGAGATGCGTGGCGGAGAAACCAAGTGCATTATTTGTGGTTACAGAATTCTGAAAAAGGTAAAGCCACCTGTAGTTAAACGAGTCCAGGCCAAATAAAAAAGGGGCAAAATGCCTCCGAAACCTGCTAACGAGTAGGTAGCTATTTTTTTAGGTTCTTTTTGACGTATTTAGTAGAGGTCTCTTTCGCCAAGTTTGCGAAAAGCCTTTCCTTTAAGCTTCACTGGTTCATCTATCAGGTCGTCGGGTTCTTTCTCAACGGTTTTGCGTTTCACCGTTTCCCCGCAGATACCGCCAGGAAGTAAACGTCTTTTGAAGCACATGGAATAGGTACATTTTGAAACGGTGCACGGTTCTTCAGTCAATCTGCACCATACGCCGTCTCGGCGGTAGATAACAGAGTTCTGAGCGCATTTAAAGGATGGACATGTTGGAGAACAAGGTTTTGATTGAGCCAATAGGTTTACACCTCAAATGTTCAAAGGGTAGAATTTAATGTTGCATCTATTGATATGAGGTTATTCGAAAAAGTAGATATAAACGTTGTTGCTTGGAATTTGCCGTGGTGCATGTTATTTTTCACGTTTGCGCAGCAGTTTGAAGCCTTTCCTTCTGAAGACCTCTAGGACTATAGCCAGCACTACTACAGTTAGGACTATGAGTAAGGTTGCCAGCACACTTGTCCCCATTAGAAGGGGTCCTAAAGCAACGTAGTTAGCCATTTGGATTTGCACTGCAGTTGGTGAGTCGACGTAGAGGTTTTTGGCAACGTAACCACCCTCGTTTCCTGATGGGTAAACGGTTACCTCTATGTTGCCGCCTATTACGTTGCTGAATGTTACGGTTCCGTCACCTTGTGTGGTGGCTGACCTTGTGCTCATGCTGGGTCGGCTCAGTTGGACGTTCACGTTTGAGATGGGGTTTCCGAAGTAGTCAACAACTTTCACTGAGACCTCAAGGTTGTAGAGAACACAGCGAACTTGGCTTTGAGTGTTACTTAAGACGTTTATAGTGGTCTCGTTTAGCAGGATTCTATCTGCTGTGTAGATGCGCATTTTGTATTGTCCAAAGGTCATCTGAACGGAGGCGGCACCGTTGCTGTCGGTTGTGGCGCTGTAGAATAAACCGCTTTCCTGTTCGATAAGTTCGATGTGGGCGTTAGGCAGCACTGCTGAGTTGTAATCAAGGGTTTTCAGGTTCAAAGTTTCCTCTGGGCAAATTATGACTGCTTGGTAATTGGGTTGGGCGGGTAAGTTGTTTATGGTGTTGTTGCCGGCGTTGAAAACTGTACCGTATTTGGAAGCGCTAACTACATAGTTGATTCCTGAAAGAGCAGAGTCGAAAAGGTAAGTACCGGAAAGGTCTGTTTTACCAGAGGCGTTACCAGTCTGGGTTGCGCCAGTTGATGTAACGTACTGGTAGGTCATGCTTAGGTCTGCGGAGGGTATGGCAACGCCGTTTTTGTCCTGAACCGTAATTTTGAGGTTGGTTAATTTGCAGGTTATGTTATATGTGGCGTCTCCAGCTATGGAAACTGCTATTTCGCCTACTTTTACGCCATCCCAGTACGCGTTAATTGTATGGTCACCTTTGTCAAGATTCAACAGGGCTGAACCGTAATACCCTGATGAACCGCTGGTTATGATGTTTGACGCTTGGTCAATAGCTTCAAAGTCAAGGTATGGAACAAATTCGCCCGCCAAGTTTAGTGCGTTAATAGTTATTTTGTAGCCAGGGACGGTGAAGTTTTGGGAGTCAGGAACAGCCTTTGGGTTGGTTTGAGGCGTTATGGTTACATTATATTGCCCTACGGTGGCGGTGGAGGGAATTGTCCAATCTTTGGTTATTACGCCTTGGTTTGAAGCAGTCACTGTTTCGGATAATACGCTGGTTCCAGAGGGGTTCAGAATTTTTAATGTTGCAGTTTGGCTTGGCTGATAGCCCACAGCGCGTATCTTCACCGTATCCTGTTTGTGATACTGATTTGCGTTGGTGATACCAATTGAGAATTGGCTTTGCCCTAAACCTTCAGTCATGTTGAAGTATGCCGTGTACAGTCCCGCGTAAATTGTAGTGGAGCCTGAAGGCTGAAAACTTGTGGCTGGAAAAGTAAGCTGGGTGCGTGCAGTTCCCGAAGACCCAGTTGTTAACGAGACAAGTTGCGTAAAGTTTGTGGCAAGAGGAGCAGGCAACATAACCGTAATGTTAGCTGTATGGGAGGTATTTGGTTCCCCACCAGTTATTGCCACGTTAAGAACAACGCTGTTACCTTCCTGCAAAAGCGCGGGGAATTCTGGAACAACCGCTTCTGCGATATAGGCGGTGTTAACCACTAAATAGGAAGTGGTGTTATAGTCTATCGCCACATCTACTAGGGTTAGTGTATAGTTTCCGCTCGGAACTTCGGGAATGGTGAAGTTTGAACTCACATAGTAACCTGATGATTGGTTGCTGTCAACGAGGGTGTTGTCGAAGTAAACTTTGTATGAACTGTTTGAAGTGTATAGTGTGCCAATAAGGGTAACTGCTTCACCTACATTTGCGGACGTTATTGGAGTGTAGCCTTCCCGCTTGGTAACTTGGTAAATGTACAATCCACCTTGCCCAGAAACCATCGAGACGGGCATAATCACTAGGGCAGTGCTCATTAAGAATAGGAGAACAATTGTTAGAGCTTTTTGTTTCAACCAGACATCTCCTCGTTCAGTTAACTTTGATTTTGCGGTTGAACATTTACCGTCTGAGAACATTTTAAGCTTTGCCTTCAATGCGGTAACGGCGCCACGGTCTTGAAAGAATTAAAGTAAGAAAGGAAGGAAACTCGTGAAAATGGGGTTTCTTGGAGCGCGACTGTTTTATAAGCGTTTTTCACAATTGTTTTAAAACAACTCCTGTGGACCTGTGAAGTACGTTGGAGAATCTTGTCCCAGAACCCCTGATGCAGGCGTTAAAGAGGCAAAAGTACCACTTGGTCGGCAAGCACTCAGCGGTGAAAAGGTGCAAGTGGTTTTACGAAGCCTTAACCAGCGGTAGGTCGTGCTATAAACAAAAGTTTTACGGAATAAAGAGCCACCAGTGCATTCAGATGTCGCCTGCGCTTTTCTACTGCACTCAGCAGTGCCTGTTTTGTTGGCGAGCCCAAAACGGTGATTTACAAATTAAATGGGATGAGATGAAGCTTCCAGAGTGGGATTCGGCTGAGGAAATTGCGCAGGGTCTTCTGAAGGTGCAGAATAAAATTTTGGGTGGATACAAGGGAAATCCGCGGACAGATCCGCAGAAGTTTAGAGAGGCGTTTAGACCTAAGCATGTTGCCATCAGTTTAACTGGGGAACCGACGCTTTATGAGCCGCTGGGAGAGTTCATCCGCACGCTCCACGCGAAGGGGCTCACCACGTTTCTGGTTTCCAACGGCAACCTGCCCCACAAACTTTCAAATCTTGGCGAGGAGCCCACACAGCTTTACGTTTCTGTCTGTGCGCCCAATGAAGAAGTGTTTAGACGTGTTTGTCGTCCTCAAGTGGCGGATGCTTGGTCCAAGTTGAATGAGACTTTGGCGTTTCTGCCGAGTTTTCGCTGTCCCACTGCGATTCGTTCGACGTTGGTGAAGGGGCATAATATGGAAGATGTGGAGGGATACGCTAAGCTTGTTGAGAAAGCAGACCCCACGTACATTGAGGCGAAGGCGTACATGCATGTGGGCTTCTCAAGTCGCAGGTTAGGTTTTGACAACATGCCAAAGCACAGTGAAGTTTACGATTTTGCGGTGCAACTGTCAGAGAAAACTGGATACAGGATTGTAGATGAGTCAAAGGATAGTCGCGTTGTTTTGTTAAGCAAAAGAGAGAAGCCGATACAGTTTAGTTCATCTTGAAAGCAGGGCGAGGGGATAGCAGTTTATTCAGCTTTTCACTTTTTACATGTGACTTAATAGGTTTGTGCGTGTAAACGTGAATGGAAGTTTTAAATAGGAATTTTGTAGTTTCCTACCCTTAAACCGAAAATTGAATTCAGCGGTGGTGAACAAATGGTTAGCGATGGGAGAGGGCGCTTGTTCAGGAGAAAAGACGGCAAGTACCTAGTGTACTTACCCAAAGACTTGGCAGAGGACAGCATGTTCCCGTTCAAAGGGGCAGACTCCATATTCGTCAAGGTAAGTTTCAAGCTGGGAGACACTAAACTGGTCGTCGAGAAATGGACTGGACCTGAAACGCCTGAAGAGTAAAAAGAAAACCTATAAACACATTTCTTACTTCTTCTATTTTTGAAAGGTTCCGTTCAGTGGAAGGTAGAGGTTTTGCCAGCACTAAAAACCATGCTAAAAAAAGTTAAAAAAGAACTTGCTCAGAAAGAGAAACTCCGCGAAGATGCCCAAGAGAGGATGCGGAAAACAGCAAGCCGCTCAAAACAAGCTATACTGCTTAGCCACCAGAAAAGGCTCACAGAAGCCAAAGAACAAATTGAAAAAGCCAAAGAACTCATCGCGGCGCTTCAGGAGCAAGCTAAAACGTATCCGTCCATAATTTACGGGGGCATGTTTACTGCGGCGCTTCAGGAGTACGCTGAAGCCAACATATTCGTGAAACTAATTGAGGAATCACGGTTTGCGACACCTGATGAAGTCGGTGTACCTCCTGCAGATTACGTTCTCGGATTAGCTGATGTTGTAGGTGAGTACAGACGACTGTCGCTGGATGCTTTGCGGGAAGGAGACGTTGCGAAAGGCGAAAAATGCCTAGAAACCATGGATGAAATCTACATTGAGTTGACGGCGCTGGACGAAGCGTACATGCTTGTGCCAGGGCTCCGCAGAAAATGTGACGTTGCTAGAAGAATAATTGAGGCTACTCGCGGGGACATAACTCAGGAAGTTCGAAGAAAAGCCTTAGAGGATTACCTTAGAAACTTTGAAAGAAAACATATGAGAGCCAAACAGAAAACTTAAGACCACCCAATGAGAATGCACAAAGAGGCGCCAAAAGATGGAGAAACCTGAAATCACGTTTGACGATTTCCAGAAACTGGACCTGCGCGTTGGAAAAATAGTTGAGGCAAGTCCTATTCCTAACTCTAAAAAACTCATCAAAATTATTGTTGACTTTGGAACAGAAAAAAGACAAGCCGTCGCGGGGCTTTTGCAGTATTACAAACCTGAAGAACTTTTGGATAAGAAGTGTGTGTTTATTCTTAACCTTCAAAAACGCATGCTGGCTGGTGTGGAGTCACAGTGTATGGTTTTAGCAGCTGAAGACGAAAACGGGAATGTTGTTGTGTTGCAACCAGACAAAGACATAGCGGAAGGCAGTATAATCGGCTAAGTTAGGCGTTTTCTGCTAACAGCGCCGTTATGGCGGCGGCTTTTTCCTCGTTTCCAGCAAGATAGTTAACCATTTCTTCGTTCAAGTCAAGCCACTTGGCAATTTCAGCAGCTTTTTGAGTGTTGTTTTTGAAAATTATCCTGATGAAAGGTAAAACTTCGCTTAAACTACGTTTGGCAGAGATGTGAAATTTAGGTTTAATTTTGTAGCCTATGTTTCGTTGCATGGCGCGTTCAGCTTTGGACCATGAAAGGGATTGGATGCGGGTTGGGAACTTGAAGGGAACCCACCCAACTTTGGAGTATTGCCTTGCCATAGCTACACCCGCAGTCATGTAGTCGATAACGTATCGCATGAAGCTCCAGTCTTGTGTGGCTCTGATTTTGCCTCGGTAAACATCAGCCATGGAAAGTGCATCCATAGCGTTGGCTAAGTCGCGGGGGTCATTGAAGTGGGCGGGAACGTTCTCGTATATCCACTCAAAAAGCATGTCAATGTCTATGTCCGCCAAATTCACGGCTTGTTTTGCAACGGCGCAGGTTCGGCTGTAAAGTGCCATACGGACAACGTTGAAGATTGTGTCTTGTCGGTCGCGGTAGCCCAGCCACGAAACATCCTCATACGTTAACTGTTTTTTGCCTTGTGCAAGAGCCTGCAGGTCATTTACTGCTGAGCGTATGTCTCCGCCTGAACGGTGCGCGATGAATTTTACGGCGTTTTCGTCAGCTTGTATACCTTCGACTTGGCACAGGCGCATCAGGTGTTTGAAAACTTCGCTGGTGGTTGGTTTTTTGAATTCTATAAGGAGGCAGTATTTGCGCAGGGTCGCGAACCGCGGGTCATACGCAGTATTAGAAATTAAGACAACGGGGGCTTGGGCGTTTTTCACAACTTCCGTGATTGCCCGAACGCCGCCTCTGTCGGAGTTTCCAGTTAAGCCGTCCAGTTCATCAAGCAAAACAAGTCGTTTTCCGCCAAACAGGGAGCCGTATTGTGAGGCTAAACCTGCAAAACGGTTTATGGCATCTTCTGTGCGGTAGTCGCTGGCGTTTTTCTCCACAAACTCCATGTGGAAATCGTTAGCTAAGGCTTCAACAGTAACGGTTTTTCCTATGCCAGGTGGACCGTAAAGGAAGGCGGCGCGTTTTTTGGGAACGCCTTGGTCCCAAGATTTGACCCAGTCCTTGAACACTGCTATGGCTAACGAGTTGCCCACTACCTCACTGAGGGATTGGGGCTTGTATTTGAGGGGCCACGCAGTGTACACGAAGCTGCACCTATCTAATGTTTTAGTTCGTAGCCTGCCTGAACCATTTTTGCCAGCAATGCGCTGAGTTGCACTTCGTCATCTGAACCTTCCATGAGGCGGAAGTCAGTTTCTCCAACGTAGCCAACGAGCTTAATTTTTAGTGGTTCAGGAATTTCTTTTGTTCTGAAAATTTCTGAATGGATCTGGCGGATGATGTCGCTTCCGGGCACACCATACTTTTGAAGCATATCGCGCAGTTGTTTTCTTGCGTCTAAGAAGTCGCCGTTAACAGCGGTGACTAACATTTTTTGTACATCCATGGGGTTGGCGTGTCCAGTTACAGCGTAAATCAGTTTGGAATCTACAGGTTTATTCATGGATGCTGCTGACTGGATGGTGTTCATGGCGCGTCTCATGTCGCCTCCGCAGACTTCATAAATCGCCTCCAAACCATCAGGCAACAATGTGACGTTTTCTTTCTGTGCAATTTTGCAGATGTACTTGTCGTGTTCTTCTTTTGGGAGGAAGCTGAACCTGAACGGTGCGCATCTGGATTGGATAGGTTCTATTATTTTGCCGCTGTAGTTGGCACACATTATGAAGCGGCAGGATTCAGTGTATTTTTCCATGGTGCGACGGAGGGCTTGCTGGGCATCGGTGGTCATGTTGTCGGCTTCGTCTAGAATCATGATTTTGAAGGGAATTTCTCCGATGGAGCGGGACCGCGCGAATGTTTTAATGGTTTCCCTAACGACGTCAATGCCTCTTTCGTCGCTGGCGTTCAACTCCATAAGATGTTCGCGGTAGCTGTCGTCGTAGAGGTCGCGTGCTAGGCACATAGCGGCGGTGGTTTTGCCTGTTCCGGGGGGTCCAGCGAAGATGCAGTGGGGAACGTTTCGGGCTTTGGCAAAGCTTTTGAGGCGTTCGACGATTTCTTTTTGGTCAACCATGTCGTCGAGGTGTTTTGGTCGGTATTTTTCTGCCCACATTTCAAAACTCAAGTTGTTAAGTCTCCTTTTGGTAATCGTTAAGCGGTTCTATTAGGTGTGGTAGTGATTATATCTGTTTTGGGAAAGTTACGATTTAAAGTTGCACTGAACTGCAGAGTGCACGCTAAATCATTCAATTGTGGCATGGTGTTTTTTGGAAAACGCTTTTCGGCGCACGTATGGTCTTAAACATGTGTTTCATTTATCTGGGGAAAAATTCGTTTTCTTACACATAAACAATTGTGAATAGTGTTATATAGAAAAACAAATGTACAGATTTCCCACTTAGAATACCCGAAAATTGCGCATTTGTATAATGGAGACCATGAAAAAATGAGTGAACGTGTACAAAAAAACAGTTCGTATTTGAATGGTAAATCAACCGTTGGAACAAACACGCGTGTTAAAGACACCAGCACCATAAGCGGAATGTGCCCCATATGCATCCGCGACTGCCCTGTCGTATGCGAAGTCAGCTTATCAGCCTTCAGAGGACGCGAAGCACTTTACCCAGAACCTGCCCAGTTTGGAACAAGCACCGCTGGCGCGCTCAAGAACTTCGGCTTAGACTGGTCACAATTCAGCATCCAAGCAGGACTTTTTGACGCCCAAGGCATTGAAGAAAGCAGTGAAGCAGCCATTTTTCCGAATGTTAACATTGAAACCGTAGTAGGCGGCATGCCGCTCAAGTTGCCCATATTGACGGGTGCTTTTGGTTCTACCGAAGTTGCTCGTGCAAACTGGGAAGGCTTGGCAATCGGTGCAGCACTTTCAGGAGTAGCAATAATCATTGGAGAAAACATCTGCGGCATGGACGTTGAGACAAAACTAGAAAACGGCAAAGTTGTGCATTCTCCAGAGTTGAAGCGCCGAGTTGACTTGTTCCGCAAATTCTGGGATGGAAAGAACGGCGACGTCATAATTCAGACTAACGTTGAAGACCAAAGACTGGGCACCGATGTTTACGCGTTATCAAAGCTGGAAGCCAACATCATAGAGCGGAAGTGGGGACAAGGAGCCAAAGCCATAGGCGGCGAAGTCAGACTCAAAAGCTTAGAAAAAGCCATTTTGCTAAAGAAACGCGGCTACATCGTAATTCCAGACCCTGAAGACCCAACCGTACAGCAAGCGTTCAAAGAAGGCGTGTTCCAAACTTTTGAGCGCCACAGCAGAGTCGGCATACCCAAAGAGAAAGCATTCATCGAAGACATCGAGTGGCTACGCAAACAAGGCGCCAAGAAAGTCTTCCTGAAAACAGGCGCTTACAGACCATCCGCAGTCGCTTGGACCATGAAGATGGCGTCAGAAGCAAAAATTAACGCATTAAGCTTTGACGGCGCAGGCGGCGGCACAGGAATGAGCCCAGTACCTATGATGGATGAAATGAGCATCCCAACCATCTACCTGCAGGCTATTGTGATGCGGTGCGCACAGATACTTAAGAAAAACGGCAAGTATGTTCCAGACTTGGTCATGGCAGGCGGCTTCATCGAGGAAACTTCAATCTTTAAAACGATGGCCATGAGCAACTTTGGAGATGGCCCACTGGTGAAAGCGGTTTTGATGGGTCGTTCACCTATAACTGCAGCCATGAAAGCCAGCTACTTCAAACAGCTTGCACAGGAAGGCAAATTGCCCAAGTCGTTCGTTGACAAGTTCGGTGCTACACCTGACAAGTTCTTCATCGCTACCCCTGAATTGAAGGCGAAGTATGGCAGTCGCTTCAGCGAAATTCCATTGGAAAGCATGGGTGTCTACACGTACTTAACGGACAGAGTAGGCGTTGGCTTGAAACAGCTGATGGCGGGCAACAGAAAATGGAAGCTTAACTTGCTTGGCAGAAACGACTTGATGAGTCTTTCAGAGTTGGCAACGAAAGTCACGGGCATCCCGTTGGCTGACGAAGTTGAGAAAGACGCCATCGAGAAAATCCTGCTAGGATAAAACAACCACCCTTTTCCTTTCTTTTCTTTTTTTAGAGCAGCAGGGCTTTAGCGGTTTTGGTGTGTTTTTGTATCTACGTTTTGTATAAACAAATTGTATAATCACCCCAGAGGGGAGGTAGACTTTGCAGAGGTAAAACCAAAAAACAGGGCTTCTGTCAATTTTACGAAAAACCTCACAGCACACAGCAGCGCTTCTGCTTGTTACTGCCTGCACAATCAAGGCACAACCAAACAGAACCCAAACATCAATCAGAAACCAAAACACAGCCCACCACACAACCCCAGAGAAGTAGATGTGTATAGCAACCAAAACTCAACAACAACAAAAAAACAGCAGAAACGCACAAACCGAC
>CALMWK010000152.1 GCA_937873375.1 Candidatus Bathyarchaeota archaeon | reverse complement strand
AAATCCCAAGTTGTAGATGTGTATAGCAACCAAAACTCAACAACAAACAAAAAACAGCAGAAACGCACAAACCGCCACCAAAAACACCCAAATTACAAAACCAAAAACCGTTCGGTATACGAAAGCATCAACAAAACAAACAAAAGAGAAAGAAAAGGAAGGTTAGATTTTTTTGGTTTTAACTGCGTTTTCCAGCGCGACGACTCCTGGAAGTTTCTTGCCCATGAGGAACTCTATGAGTGCTCCGCCAGCGGTGCTGATGTAGCCGATTTTGCTTGACAAACCGTACTCGTTGATGGCTGCGATGGTGTTGCCTCCACCTGCAAGACTAAATGCTTTGCTGTCTGCTATGGCTTCGAAGACTTTCTTTGTGCCGTAGTTGAATTCTTTGTTTTCGTACACGCCCATTGGTCCGCTGACCACTATGGATTTGGCGCTGCTGATGAGTTTTGCAAAGTTCGCCACTGTTTTTGCGCCTAAGTCAAATATGCTGTATTCCGTTGGCAGCTTGCTCACGGGGATTTCTTTGCGTTTGCCGTCCACATCCAATGCCACATCAACGGGAAGAACTATTGCTTCAGGATACTTTGCCAGCAACTCTTTAATTCCCGGCATGAATTGCGTGAGCTCTTTTTTCGCCAAGAAATCCATGGTCTTCTTGCCTAAATTTACGCCTTTAGCTGCAAGGAACAACTGCGAAGTCACGCCGCCAACAACCACGTAGTCTGCGATGCCGTTGCTTAGGACGTATTTGCTGATTTCCAGTGAATCGTCGGCTTTGGCTCCGCCCATAACGTACACACAAGGCTTCTCAGGTTTTTCCAACGCGCGTGAGAGTGATTTGAGTTCGCGTTCCATAATGCGTCCAGCGCAACTTGGCAAAACAGCGGTGAAGCCAACCATAGAAACATGACCGCGGTGAGCTGCGGCAAACGCGTCATTCACAAACAAATCTGCCAGTGGGGCAAGGTTCTGGACAAGCGCAGTTTTTGAGTGCTGTTCAGGTGTGCCGTTTTTGGTTTCGCCGTCGAAGCTGCGCACGTTTTCCAAGACGAGAATTTCTCCGCCTTTGAGTTTTTTGATTGCTGCTTTGGCTTTGTCGCCGTAAACATCATCCACATACTGTACTGGGCACTTCAGAATTTTCCCGAGAATCGCTGCGTGCTCTTTTAGCGGTGTGTAGTCTGCATCGCCTTTCCTGCCCTGATGTGCAAGAATCACGGTTTTGGCGCCTTTCTCAGCAAGCTCCTTTATTGTGCTTTCGGCGTGTGCTCTGATGCGTACGTCGCTGTTGACTTTTTTGGTTGTTGGATCAATTTCGCTGTTGAAGTCCACTCTTACGAGGACTACTTTGTCTTTAACTTTGAAATCGTCTAATGTGAGGTATTTTGCCATATTCTCATTCTCCATTTTAATTGAAAAAAGAAAAGAAGGGTTTGGTTTTTAAGGTTTCAGATTCGGTTTAGAGGCCTGCTTTTTTGCCGATCATTTCGATGAAGTCAACCATTCTGCAGGAGAAGCCCCATTCGTTGTCGTACCATGCGAAGACTTTAACGAAGTTGCTTTTCTCGCCCATGACCATGGTTAACTTTGCATCGAACACTGAGCTGTAGGTACTGTGCAACACGTCGCTGCTTACGATTTCGTCTTCGGTGTATTCTAGTATGCCTTTAAGTGGGCCTTCTGCGGCTTGTTTCATGGCTGCGTTGATTTCGTCTTTGGTGACTTCTTTGCTTAGGATGGCAGTTAGGTCGACGATGGATACGTCTGGGGTTGGAACTCTCAGAGAGTAGCCGTTCATTTTGCCTGCACAGCTTGGTAAAACTAAGCCGATGGCTTTTGCTGCGCCTGTGCTGGTTGGGATTATGTTGATTGCGGCTGCGCGTGCTCTGCGGGGGTCTTTGTGGACTAGGTCTTGGATTTTTTGGTCGTTGGTGTAGCTGTGAGTTGTTGTCATGAAGGCTTTTTCGAGTCCGAAGCTGTCGGCTAGGACTTTGCTGATGGGTGCGAGGCAGTTGGTGGTGCAGCTGGCGTTGCTGAGGATGTTGTGTTTTTCGTGGTTGTAGGTGTTGTCGTTTACGCCTAGAACGAAGGTTGCGTCTGGGTCTGTGGCTGGTGCGCTGACGAGGACTTTTTTGGCGCCTGCTGCTAGGTGTTTTGATGCGCCTTCTCGGTTTGTGAACAAGCCTGTTGATTCTACAGCGAGGTACACGCCAAGGTCTTTCCATGGCAGTGCTGCTGGGTCTTTTTGGGCTAGGACTTTGAGGGTTTTGCCGTTGACAACTATGTCGTTGCCTTGGACTTGGACTGTTCCTTTGAAGCGTCCGTGGACTGAGTCGTATTTGAGCAGGTGTGCGTTGGTTTTTGCGTCTGCGAGGTCGTTGATGGCTACGAAGTCTATGTTTGCGTTGCGTTCGATGGCTGCGCGGTAGAGGAGTCGTCCGATTCTTCCGAATCCGTTAATTCCTACTTTTATCGCCATAATTTTTCACCTTATGTTCCGAGTTTATCAACCTGTTTTGCTTAATTAATTTTCCTAACACGTGTGGGTGTTTGACGTTGTGATTGTGTGTTTTGTTGTTTGGGTGTTTTTGGTAGCGGTGTGTGTTTCTGTTGTGTGTTTTGTTTTTTGTTTGGTTGTTGTTGATAGGTTGGTTCCTATTTTCATCTACTTCTTGGGGTTTGTTTTGTGGGTTGGGTTTTGTTGTCTGGGTTTGGGTTAGGTTTTGTTTTGGTTGTGCAGGCTGTCACAAGCAGATGCATTGCTGCAAGGTGGAGTAAGCATATTCAAAGGTGGTACCCTGATAAAAGGAACAAAAACCAACAACCCCAACACCTAAACGAAGCGCAGACCGAGAATAAACATATTCGGCTCCGCGAAAACCATGGCGGATGGGCTTTTGGGACTGAAATTTTAAATACGGGACAATTGTAAACCTTTTACTTATCAAACTATGCCTTGAAGATGATGAATGTGGAACCCTTAACCAAACGTTCAGTCCAACTCCTAAAAATGCTCTATGACCGAGGAAAATCAACAAACACCTACACCCTGCGCGTAAAACAAGATGAACTCTCCAAGCAGTTGGGTATAAGCAGGCAGGCTCTCAATGTGCATCTGCGAAAACTCAAAGGTACAGGTTATATACGTACTGGTAGAGGCTTTATAGATGTCACTGAAAAAGGACTTAACGCGTTGGGCGTTTCCACAACCCCTGCGTTCATACTTATCAAAGTTTCTCCGGTTAAAAGAATCCAGGTTTATGATAAAATTCGTGAGCTTGCGGTTGCGCGAGCTTTCCGTTTGGCGGGTGATGTTGATGCTCTCATCATGGTTGAGCGGGAGAATATGGATGAGACTCTCAAGAAACTTTACACTGTGGATGGTATTGAGGATACTCGTAGTTACGTTACCATTGAAGTTATAAAGTGAGCAGTCGGCTTCTGAAAGCTAACTGGTGAGGCAAAAGGTATATTTGACAGGTAGCCATCTGAGTCTTAACCTATAACGGAAGGTTAGTTAATGCCGATATTAGATCCAGTTAAGAAAGCCATCGCTCAGAAAGCAAGGTTACATATGAAGATCTGCAGGGACTGTGGAGTTAGGAACGCTGCGACAGCAATCAAATGCAGAAAGTGCCATGGCAAAAACCTGCGGTGGAAGAAGAGAGAACTAGTAAAGTAGTTTTTTCTCTTTTGTTTTCTTGTTTGTTTTCTGTTTTTGTTAGTTAGTGTTAACTGTTCGTTTTTTGTTTAGTTGTAGAATGGTTGCTATACACATCTACTTCTTGGGGTTTGTGTGGCGGGTTGGGTTTTGCTGAAAGGGGTTGGTTTGGGCGCTGTTTGGTTGTGCCTTGGTTGTGCAACCAGTGAAAAGCAGATGCGATTTGTTGGCGCATGCTCGGTTGCTCTCTGCAGACTACCCCCCCTCTATTTATAGAATCTACTGCGCAGAGAACTTTTGGTTCAGCTAAAAATAACGTGCACAGTAAAAACAATCACAAAACCAAAACCTGCAAGTTCGCTGAACCAACAGAAAACTGCAAGACATAAAGAAGTAATCTTTTCTTGTTTCTACAGGGTTTTTATCAGCGTGTCCATGTTGAATACTGTGTTAGCGCAGCCGTTCTTCAGCAGCGGAACCGCCTGCCCCGACACACTCATGCTCTCTAAGAGTTCGCCAGACATCTTCATTTCGCCACCACACGCAACACCAATCACGCCTTCATATTTTTTCGCACTCAAAATATTTGGAATACAAGAGCCACCTGGCAAAACGTAAACGTCATAGCCCTTCTCTTTGGCAACACGGTCAGCTTTGTTCACTTCACAGTCAGGGGAGCAGTGAGCACAAACATAAGAAGGCAAACTGGGGTCAAAGGCAGCTTTACATCGGCTATCCATGTACTTTCTAGAACAATGAGGCAAAAACAGAGCACGTTTCTTGGTTTGTAGAAACTTTTGGCGATGTATCAAATTCAAAGCCTGCATATCAATCAGGTCCTGAATAAGCACCACCGCATCCTGAAGGTTAAGCCCAGTGGCTTCCTGAATCTTAAACTTGTTAATAATATCCTGTAAACTCTTCAAAAAAACCTTATGCATGCCCCGCTCGTAGCTGGCTAAAGCGATTTCCGTGAAAAAATGATGCGGCGTACGAGAAATATCAAACGTAAACTTATAGGGCATACCTAAAAGCTACGAGAGCGGCGCTTAAAAAAATATCTCTTAAAAATACATATTTTCAACTTGAGTTTGAACCAGACTCCGCAGGCAACGGCTGAACAGGAACATTATCGTCAGCACCCAACAACTCTTTGAGAGCTTTAGCTTCCTCACGCATCTGACCCACTTCCCCTTCTAAACTGGCGACACGCGACTCCGCAGCCTCCCGCAGAGACGCAACTTCATCAAGCAGGTTTTTCCGCTCCATTTCCAACATCTGAATTTTTTCTCTTAACGCCTTCAACGTCTGCATAAGACCATCCCACACGCCTTTAATTCGCACCATTTCATTTTTAACGTTTGCTGTCTGCTCCAGCTTCTGCGCATGCCGCACTCTCGCCCGAAACCTAGTTTTGCAGGTTGGACACTCAAAAACACCGATAAAAATTTGCGATTTCCCCTCCGCGCTCTTAGTTTGGGCAAGAGCAGCAGACCACGTTTTAACAGCGCTGGTAACTTTTGCACCGCATTTAGGACAGACACTCAAACTCAAAGCCTCTCTTTTGGTTCTGTGCTTTCTGAGAACATGATTCGGCTAGATTCAGCTATAACTTTTTTGCTACAGCCCCTCTACTTGGGCATCCCCAACGACCAAGAAACTCTTCAAAACTTCAAATTCGAACAAAAACAACAAAGAAAAAGAGAAAAATTTAGATGCTGATTTGGAACATCAACCGCTCAACAAGTTCCTTGTACCTATTCCGAATGGTAACCTCAGTAACCTGCGCGATTTCAGCAATTTCCCGCTGCGTCTTCCGCTCACCCGTCAAAACAGAAGCAATGTAACTTGCCGCTGCTGCGATGCCTGTTGGACCACGCCCCGAAGTCAACTTTAGTTCCTTAGCTGAAGCCAAAATTTTGTGGGCAATCTCTTCAACTTTCCCCTGCATCGTCAACTGATTAGAAAACTTTGTGATGTACTGGCTGGGCTTGAGCGGTGGTATAGAATAATTCAGCTCTTTAATCAGGAAACGGTAGCTTCGACCAACTTCCTTCTTGTTCACAGTTGAAGCCTGAGAAATTTCATCCAACGTTCGGGGCAATCCACACTGCCTGCACGCCAAATAAAGCGCCGCTGAAGTTACGCCCTGAATTGAACGCCCACGGATAAGCCGCTCCTTCACAGCTTTCCTGTAAATAACAGAAGCAGTTTCCAAAATGTTCTTGGGCAAATTCAAGTTATTTGAAATCTTTGTGATTTCAGACAAAGCAAAAGCCAAGTTACGCTCAGTAGCATCAGAAACCCTGATACGACGCTGCCACTTCCGCAGACGATAAACCTGTGCCTTTTGCCCAGGCGAGAGGCTTTTACCGTAGATATCACGGTCATGCCAGTCAATGGTCGTGGACAAGCCTTTGTCGTGAATCGTATACGTTAAAGGCGCACCAACTCTTGTTCGCTTGGACCGCTGCTCATCATCAAAAGCGCGCCATTCGGGTCCCCTATCCGCTATTTTGGCGGCTATAACCATACCACAGTCCATACAAACAAGTTCCGCGCATTCATAGTCACGCATAAGTCTTGTGCTGCCACATTCAGGGCAAGCTTGAACTCTGGCAGGTTCAGTTCGTTGCGATGGCGAAGACGCTATCTTTTCATGCAGTTCTTTATTTTCACTCATTCTTTTAGCTCCGTTATCTTCTCGAGGGAGAAATATACAACTGCTTATTCGCGAGTTTTTCAGGGTCTTTCACTAAAGGCTTAATCACTGCATACGGAGACGAAACGGGACCTATTATGTCAAAGATTTTCCCAACAACCTTCAATTTCTCGTCAATGACCGCAGCGCCCATCTTCGGAGCCTTGTCGAGCTTCACAACAATATTCTGCGACGGCGTCACGCTGAGCACCCTACCTAATCTCTGCAACACCATACCCCTCTCGAAAAACACCATCGTCAACGTAATACGCCTTATAAAGTTTTCTACAAAACCCGACACATGAAGTTCCACAACTAGTTTTCCCAGCAGAAACCTTCTTAAACAAGAAGTGCGGATAAGACTGTGCCTTAAAAGGGTGAGGCTAATATGTCAAAACCATTCTATGTAAAATATGAAGCTCCAAAAGAAGTTGTAGATGCAGCCTATGAAGCCCTATCAATAGCTTCAAAGTCAGGCGTGGTAAGAAAAGGAACAAACGAAGCAACCAAAGCGGTTGAGCGAGCCATAGCAAAACTCGTAGTAATCGCCGAAGACGTCGACCCACCAGAAGTCATCGCACATCTGCCATTACTCTGCGAAGAAAGAAAAATCCCATACGTGTTCGTACCAAGCAAAGAACAACTCGGCAAATCCATCGGCATAGACGTCCCCTGCGCATCAGCATGCATACTCAAAGAAGGAGAAGCCACAGGCTTAATCAAAGAAATCATCACGCGACTTGAGCAGGTTAAAAGAGGCTCCCAGTAATGAGCAAAGAAGAAAAGTCATCTGGCGAACTAATTCCTGCAGAAGTCATCCAAGTGATAGCCCGCACTGGCGTAACTGGAGAAATAACACAAGCCCGAGTGCGCATACTTGACGGAAGAGATAAAGGGCGCATCATCACACGCAACGTCAAAGGTCCCGTACGAGTACAAGACCTCCTGATGCTCAGAGAAACCGAACGCGAAGCCAAGAAAATCAACAGATAAAACTCAAACTAAGAGGAATCGTCAATGCCAAAAAACCGAAAATGCTCATTTTGCGGTAACGAATTCCCAGCCGGCACTGGCATGATGTACGTCAAAAACGACAGCACAATTCTCTGGTTCTGCGCAGGCAAATGCAAAAAGAGCTCTCTACAATTCCACCGCGACGCACGCAAACTCAAGTGGACCACTTACTTCGGTAAAGAAGAAAAAGGGAAAGCCTAAACCGCAAAAGGTTTACTGCATTCTACCCCCAACAATTTTTTCAATTTTCTATTTTAAATAAATATTCTCTTCTGGGTACTAACAAGTTCTCCAATAGTGTTCTTCGCGACTAAAACAAGGCAAACTCGCCACGTTTTCGGATTAGAAAAGTTGGTAGCGGGGAGTAGATTTGAACTACTGATCTCTGGGTTATGAGCCCAGCGGGTTAATCCTGGCTACCCCACCCCGCTACAAGTTGATAGACGCCCATTTGGATGGGTCTTTTAGTACTACCACTCTGCCAATTATTAATAGTTTCTTTTTTAAAAATCGCAAAAGCATTTTAGTGTCGACCATTCATTGGTACTAACGTTCGAGGGCACAACAATGGACAAGCCGTACTTGCGCGAGATTTCTAAACCCGCTTTGGCAAACCCCACTTTCATTCAGGGTCTTCCAGGCTTTGGTAACGTGGGAAGAATAGCCGCGCATCTGCTCATAAAGTACTGCGGTGCCAAGCCCTTTGCAGAGTTTTACTCGCCCAGTTTTCCCGACTACGTGACCGTTAGCTCAAAAGGACTCTGCCATTTGCCTCGTTACGAGTTTTATTCTGCCACAATTGAGGGTACAAATTTTGTTATAATGACGGGTGAAACGCAGCCTTCATTTGACGATGTGTTAGCACACTACGATGTCTGCACTGAAATAGTGAACTACGTTGAAAAGCTGGGTTGCCGTTTCCTCATAACCATCGGTGGTGTACCCATAACCGAAGAGAAAGCGCAGGTGTACGTGGCTGCCACCTCGAATAGATTGGCCACTGAATTCATGGAGAAAGGTGCAGTTATCTACAGCCGAGGCAAAATCGTGGGCGGCACAGGCCTAACATTAGCACTTGCAAAAGAGCGCGGGTTAGATGGCGTCTGTTTGTTGGGTGCTACCACGGGTTTTAAGGCTGACCGTGAGGCGGGTTCGCTTACTTTCAAGTTTTTGATGAAGGCTTTAGGAAAAGAGATAAAAGAAGGATTACCAGAAACACATTAACAGAAAACTACTGTTGGACGGATTTGCATGACTAAAAATGGCGAGAATCAAACTACCTTCAGCGGCTTGTTAAGTTCCAAATTCTGGAGAATTCTTCTTACTCTTGCATCAGTTTTACTGATTTTTGCGGGACCAACCTACGGAATCTACGCACTTGCCATTCTTCTGAAAGTGAACCTTGCTGCCTCCTTCGCTGTAGGCTTTGTCTTATTTGCAGCAGGCATAGGGCTCATGTGGTATCTGCTAAGGAACAAAGTTATCGAGTAAACAGTTTGCCTCAGATACCCCAGGGTGCATCATCAAATCAGCTTTAAAGATACGTCATCGGCAATTTTCTAGAATGGGCACCTGCCACTATAAAGTTTTCTTTAAGCTTCCCTCTTTTTGGAAAGGCATATAAAATATTCACATAGATATACCACATATGCAAAACGGAAAGAGAACAACGCCCGACCAACTGCGAAACCCTACCCAAGAAGCAGCAAAAAGAACAACCATCATCTTGGACAAAAAAGAACGTGCCTACATAGACAACCTCATACGCGACGGAAAAGAATCTGGAATCAAACCCCTAATCTCAAAAATGCTCAATATCCACCAAAGCATGATGATTTACGATTGGCATTTTCCAGGCGAATACTACTGTGGCATAAGCCGTGTAGCCCTTGTCAACGTCGAGTTAATGCGCCTTCTAATTCAGCAGGTTCCAAAAGAAAAGTGGCGCTCAATAGGCAAAACAATGGGTGTCGCCTTGAAAGTCTGCATGGAAACAACCTTGGATTCGTCAACCATAACGCGTGAAAACTGGGAGAGCGTTTTCAGAAGACTAAACGTGCAAGGGTTAGGCGACTTTTCTTTGAAAGACAAGTACCTGTTAGTGAAAACACCCTTCATAAACGAATCAGAACTTTTGGCAGGCATCCTCGAAGGGCTGCTGGACATCGAGTTAGACGTGAAAAACATGTCGCCGCCTCTGGTTTTCGAAGTGAAAAATGGACTCAGGGTTTCTGAGGCAGAGTAAGGTTTAAACTTAAATCGATGTTCTGCTGCTAAGATATATTTATTAGACTGACTTGCTTATGGTGCGATTCAGTGACGAAAGATGAGGGATTGTGTTCACCAAAGGCGATTGCGTTCATCTTCAATAGAAGCAATCCAAACAGTGCTCGGTTAAACGCGAAAAACTATTCTACAGTGTGCACCTCTCGTCAAGTCACAACAGAATTTTTAGAACAACAACTCTTCCCAGAAAAGAGTCTAAATGTTAAAAGTTTAATGAAAAATTTAGGTGATAAAAAATGGATAAAGTGAAATTTGCCATACCCGCAGGCTCCTTAGCCAAAGCAACCTATGACTTCTTTGGGCGTTCAGGATACAAAATCTCAGGTCAAGAACGCACCTACAGACCCACTATAAACGACCCAAACATCGAGTTGAAAATTCTTCGCCCGCAAGAGATACCGGTTTTTGTCAGTGAAGGCTTACAGGACATAGGCATCACGGGGCAAGACTGGATACGGGAAAACCGCACTGACGTAGAAGTCCTCCAGAACTTGGAGTACGGAAAAATCAGACTCGTAGTGGCAGTGCCAAAAAGCCTGAACGAAACAGCATCCATTAGCGACTTCATGGAAGACATCTGGAGTCAAGGCAAGAACTTCCGAGTTTCCACCGAGTACCTCAACATAGCCTCTGAATACATCAAAAATCAACCTGCCTACAAAAAACGCTTCGGCGAATCAGACCCGCTTATAGTAACGCCGTGGTGGAAGAAAGGCGACAACACCCGCGCAAAAATCTTCCTGTCATTTGGCGCCACCGAAGCCAAGCCGCCAGAGAACTCTGACTGCATAATGGACGTTACCGAAACAGGCTCCACCATAGAAGCCAACAACCTCAAAATCATCGACACCGTGATGCAGTCATCCGCGGTGCTCATTGCAAACAAAAAAGTCATGGAAGACCCGCAGAAAAGCGAAAAAATCTACGACATCCTAACCCTGCTCAAAGGCGTAGTGGATGGCTCCAAGAGAATCCACATCTTCGTAAACGTCAAAAAAACCAACCTGCAAAAACTGCTCACCGAATTGCCCGCGTTGAAGAACCCCACGATTGCACCGTTGGCGAATGAGGGCTGGATAGGCGTCAACACCGTCATCGAAAAAGACTGCCTCATCGAGCTGCTGCCTAAAATCCGCAAACTTGCCCAAGGCATAGTGGTTTACGAGCCGCGGCAGGTGCTGGCGCTGGATGAGATAGCTAGGAGAAAAGAAGGCAGATGCCGAGTCAAAGAAAAATAAGCGTCTGGAAAGCCCAAGCGCTACCTCCAGACTGGTTCAAAAGAAAAGCCACCGACGAAAAAGACAGCGAAGCCGTTGAAACCAACGCCAAAAATATCATAGCTGCTGTACGGGCAAAAGGCGACGCTGCAGTCATCGAGTTCACGGAGAAATTCGACAAAACCAAATTAACCACAAAAAGCCTGCGCGTAACCAAAGCTGAAATTGAATCGGCCTACAGCGCCGTCAGCAAAGAACAGGTTGCCGCCCTCAAACTAATGAAAGACAGGCTTTCCTCAAGAGAAAAGCTTGCCCTACAGCAGGGACAAGTGAAAACCTCGCGCGACGGCATAACAGTCCAGACTGTACTGTGTCCTCTTGAAAGTGTGGGTTGCTATGTTCCTGGCGGGCGGGCGGTTTATCCTAGTACGGTGATTATGACTGCTGTTCCAGCGAAGGTAGCGGGGGTCAAAAGAGTCGTTGTATGCTCACCCCCAACTGCGCAGGGCACAATTAACCCTCTGATTCTTGTGGCTGCGGACATCTGTGAAGTGGATGAAGTCTACAAGGTCGGCGGAGTTCAAGCTATAGCTGCACTCGCTTACGGCACAAAAACAATCAAACCAGTAAAGAAAATAGTCGGTCCAGGCAGCAAATACGTCACCATAGCAAAGGTTCTGGTTTCGCAGGAAGTAGCCATTGACATGCCCGCAGGACCCAGCGAAGTCCTCGTGTTGGCGGATGAAACGGCGGACCCGAAACTGGTGGCGGCGGATATGATTTCTCAGGCGGAGCACGGCGCAGACAGCGTTGCTGGGCTTGTTACGACTTCGGAGAAGTTTGCTGGCG
>CALMWK010000151.1 GCA_937873375.1 Candidatus Bathyarchaeota archaeon | reverse complement strand
ACCCCAAACAGAGGTGCCAGTTTTGAAGAAACCACAAACTTATTTGGAACCGAAAGAACGCGCAGCAAAAATAATCCAGCTTCTCCAAAAAGAACACCCAGACGCCAAAATCGCCCTCAACTACTCCAACCCACTAGAACTGCTGGTCGCCACCATTCTTTCAGCGCAATGCACGGACGAACGCGTCAACATAGTCACCAAAACACTGTTCAAAAAATACACCAAACCCGAAGACTACGCTAACGTCGACTTAGCTGAGTTGGAGCAGGATATAAAATCCACAGGTTTCTACCACAACAAAGCCAAAAACGTACAAAACTGCTGCAAACGCCTCGTCGAAAAACACCAAAGCCAAGTCCCACAAACCATGGAAGAACTCATCGAACTGCCGGGCGTGGCACGGAAAACCGCCAACATAGTCCTCTACGGCGCATACGGCATAGTGGCAGGAGTTGCAGTTGACACGCATGTTCGCAGGTTGTCGCAGAGGCTGGGGTTAACCGAGAAAGAAGACCCAGAAAAAATCGAAAAAGACCTCATGAACCTTGTGCCCAAAGAAAACTGGATGCGCCTAGCGGACCTGCTGGTTTTCCACGGCAGACGCGTCTGCAACGCAAAAAAACCCAAATGCGAAGCGTGTGTACTCAACCAATTTTGCCCTTCTGCCTTCACGTTCAGCTAGAAACAGTGCAATTTTATAAGCGCCCATTTTCTAAATTATAATGAGGATTCTGGAATGACCAATCCATTAAAAATTGGAGATAAAGCACCCAACTTCACCCTGCCAGACACAGACCTGAAACCCCGCAGCCTCAAAGAGTTTCAGGGACAAAAAGTTGTTTTAGCCTTCTTCGTAGGCGCCTTCACCAGCGTCTGCACCAAAGAAATGTGTGCCTTCCGCGACTCCATGTCCCGCCTAATCGATTTGAAAGCCCAAGTCGTAGGCATAAGCGTCAACGACCCCTTCTCCAACAAAGAATTCGCAGAAAAAAACAGACTCACCTTTCCTATCCTGAGCGACTACAACCGCGAAACCATCAAAACCTACAACCTTCAAGCCGCAGACTTCGCAGGACTCAAAGGCTACACAGCAGCCAAACGCAGCATCTTTGTTCTCGACAAGCAAGGCATAATCCGCTACACATGGATAACAGAAAACGCCACAGTAGAACCAAACTACAAAGCTATAGAGGAAGCCTTAGAAAAAATCAACTAAATCCAACGCTTCACTTTTTCTTATCGTCAAAAAGCAGACTTTGTCCCAGTTTTCTGGGCGTTTTGCTCCATAGCTTCTCGGATTACCTGTTTCAGATGTTCCAGTCCAATCGGTTTTGTTTCAAGAATCGCAAGCCCAGTATTCATTTTCTCGATTTCTGCGCGGTTTTTATCCGCCTCGCCCAAAGTGTCTAAAAGCACTATGCCCTTGATTCCACTGAAAAGTTGGTTAAGCGTTTCCTCATCAACATTCTCCGCCTTGGCGGTCTCGCGTACATTTTGGAAAAACCCAATCAGCCCAGGATTCAAAACCAAAAGCTCATGATTAGGGTCAGCTTCCGAGGATTTACCTTTTCCGCCAAACACGCAGTCAGTACAGTTTAAGGCATCAACTTTAACAATGCCATATTCTTCGGCTAGCTGCTTCATCTCATTATTCATACCTAAACACAGGTCCCCATAAACCAGAACAATTCCTGCGGGAAAAAGAGGCAGATTCTGCTGGATAATTTGCCGCAAATTCTTTTCTATAAGGCTGAAGTCTACGTGGAAGTACTTGCTGACGAAAACAACGTTAACGTCTAAATTGCCCTGCTTGATGAGCTTCTGAATTTCCTCTTTCAACACACTACAAGAGATTAAGCAGGGTTTAGTCTTATCAGCCATGATGAATCAACTGCCTTGTTAGTTGCTATTTGGGGCTGGTCTTATTTTCTCTTTCCCAAAACTAAAAATAAAAAAAGAGTTAGCACTTATTTTCTGGATTCAATGATGCCTCTGCACTTATCGGCGAATTCACAGTATTCTAAGCAAGCAGCCGTCTTGTCGGGTCGTTTCCATTCGGCTCCGCATTCGGGGCAGGTGGTTTTGTCTTCGTCGCTCCAGATTTCAAGGTCGCCGCCGCAGACGTGGCACTTGATGTATGCTGGTTTAGGCTGGAGGAGGTCGCGCAGTCCAGGGCAGGTTTGTGGGTTCTTTTCAATGGGTTTGTCTGGGCTCACTGTATTTCACCCCCTATGGTTATCATGTGCTCTGTTACGGGGATTTGTTTGCCTGAGGCTTCGACTGCTTTGTTTACAACCCATTTAAGGGCTGAGCAACAGGGCACTTCCATGTGAGCAACAGTTATGCTTGACACATTGTTCCGTTTCAGTATTTCACCAAGTTTTTGGGCGTAGGCTCTCGCATCGTCAAATTTTGGGCAGCCTATGAGCACCCGTTTTCCCTGTTGTAAGCTGTTGTGAAAGTCTTTGAGTGCAATTGGTGCACAATCAGCAACGAGCAAGAGGTCAGCGTTTTCGTAGAATGGTGCTTCCAACGGCACAAGATTCAGCTTGACAGGCCACTGAGGCTTAGCAGGTGCTGTCGTGGTGGTTACGGTTGAGGTTTCTGCTGTGGTTGGTGTTTCTCTGTTTTTTAGGTGTTCATGCACGGCTTTTTCGTCGAAGTCGTCAGCTTCCCGTTCAGTTATTGTTATGGCTCCTTGGGGACATTCTCCCAAGCAGGCGCCGAGGCCGTCGCAGTAGGTTTCTTTGATGATTTTCGCTTTACCGTTCACTATTTGCAGAGCGCCTTCCGCGCATTTGGGGATGCAGCTGCCGCATCCGTTGCAGAGTTCTTCGTTTATGTTTACGATTTTTCTTAGGACCATGTTAGTTTTCTCCTTTTAGGCATTTTCCGCCTGTGGGGCAGAATTTTTGGGCGTGGTTCTCAACTGTTTTGAAGAGTGCACCGATTGTTTCGTGGTTGACTGAGTAGATGCGTTTTTTTCCTTCTTTTTCGCTTGAAATGAAGTTGCACTGTAGCAGCGGTTTGAGGTTGTGGGATATCATGCTTTGTTCTTGTCCTAGGGCTTCTGCGAGTTCGTTTACGCTCATGGGCTTGTTCATAAGTTGTTCTAATGTGGCGAGCCTTGTTGGGTTTGAGAGGTTGGTGAAGAATCGGTGGCAGATGGGGGTTAAGCCTTTTTTCATGGTGTTTCACGCCTAAAGCTTCATTTCACATGAATAATAATTCATATGTGGAATTGTTCATATAAACCTGTCGGTTAACACCAAGGCAAAACGTTCAAGCAGCAAATTTGGTGAATACATATTGCCGAATTAATTATATATCTAAAGGTTTCACAGAATTAGCAGGCGTCTTGGTTGATTACAGGGAAAATCACGCTCAGGCTGCTGTTCGGAGCAGCTCAGGTCATACTGGCTCTTTTAGTCATAGCTGTAGCGTTAGACCTCAAATTCAACATATTTGACTTCCAAACTATGTTCAACATCTCACAGGATGCCCTGAACTATTATGTCGTACTTCTGCTGGCGTTTGGAATAATCTTCCTCATCGGAGGGCTTTTTCTAGTTTACGATTGGTGGGAATCACGCTGAAAGGAAGCGACATCAAATGAAAAAGGCGAAAGGCATCGGCTTATTTGACATTGTAATAGCTGGGCTCAGCGGAGCCATAGGCTTCGAAATCTTCGTGTTACTCAATTACGCCTATTTTCACCTTGCGGGACCCGGCATTCTATTAGCGCTGATAATCGGCGGCGTCATAAACCTCCTGATTATGCTAAGTTACTGCGAACTGGGCGCTGCCATGCCCTTGGTAGGCGGCGAATACACCTACATCAAAACCGCCTACGGAGGCTACGTTGGTTTCATAGCAGGATGCTTTAGATGGATGGCAAGCCTCTTCGCCGCTGCACTGGCCGCTGTCACGTTTATTGTGCAGTTAGCAATTCTTTTCTCGGTAATTTCGCCTCAAATTCAGGCAGCAATCCTTGACCAAGCATGGGTGCTGTCGATTTTTGTAGTTGCCGCTTTGGGTGTAACGGAAATCAGAGGCTCCAGAAAACTGGGAAGTGTAGTCGTTATTGCCTTTATACTCTTATTCGCAGGCTTCATTATAGGGGGATTCATCAGCGGCGGATTTAACGCCGTAAACCTGTTCTCAGCGCCGCTACCTCAGGGCGTTACAGGACTTTTCGCAGCAACCGTCTACATTTTTCCCATGTTTATCGGAACAAAAGCACTCGTGGCTAGTGCAACAAGCGCTGAAAAACCCGGAAAAAACATACCCAGAGGGTTGTTGTTGTCTGCCGTGATTATTATTCCGTTGTACTTGCTTATGGCTTTGGTTGCGATAGGCACGGTAGCTCCTACCGAAACAGCTCAGCAGGTTTCTCTGCTTAACTTCGCGGCAGGCCAAATTTTCGGCCAATACGGAACGGTTGTTTTCGCCATTGCAGGAATGGTGGCTTGTCTGTCAGCGTTGGGAACCTCTCTGTCGGTTCAGTCCAGCATTGCGCGGGGTATGAGTCGAGATGGGTACTTCCCGAAAATTCTGATGGCGGTCCACTCACGTTTTGGAACCAATTATATAGCCGCCGTTGTCGGTTCTGGTCTAATTATGCTTTTAAGCGTGTTGGGCGCAGTTCCTTTTCTTGTATACGCTGCCAGCTTTGGGTCACTCATCGTTTTTGCCCTCGTTAATCTTTCACTTATAAAATTGAGAAAAACCAAACCCCACATGGACCGCCCGTTCAGAACCCCGCTGTATCCGCTAACGCCCATACTAGGCTTTGTTTTTTCAGTGGCGTTGCTTATTCTTCCAATGGTTTTTGGCGACGGAAACGCTTTAGACGCGTTGGCTTCGGGTCTGGGACTTACAGCAATCGTGCTATGTTCATATTACTTAAGAATGGCGGGTCGTTTCCGCGTACAAATCGCGTTGGGTGGAATAGGAATAGGCACAGGCGCTATAATTGCGGCGTTGGCTTTCTTGAACATCTTGGGACTTGCACAACCTATCTTCCCGTTTATTTCCAGTTACGTTCAGTTAGCAGCAAGTTTTGTCTTAATAGCAGCGGGTTACTTCAATTTGAATGCAGATGCCGCCAAGAAAAAGAAAGAACAAACCAGTGAAGACCAGTTACGCCGCTGGACTGCCAAGTTGCGTAATCATTTTGTTAAATGAGTCATATTCACTGGCGGATAACCAGCCCTCGATTTCCAACTCACTTAAACCTCTTTTCATCAAGGGGATGTCTTCTTTTGACTCCAGTAGGTTTGCTTTTTTGCAGGCTTCGATAATTTCGTGGCTGAACACAACGTTTTCGTCAAGCAATTTGAGAAAACTGTTCAGAATGGAAATGATTTTCTGTGACCGAGGCTGTAACATTTTGACTATTCGCTTTTTACCCATTAATCTTGATCCGAGACCACCGTTGCCTATCACTGAGGGCGCAATGTGCATGTAGCGCCTTTTTGGTCCAGCCTGATAGCAAAACAAGTAGAAAGGCATGTAAACAAGGGTAAGCTCTACGTTTGCCTTCTTGATACCCAGACTGTCAAATTCGGTTACGACTGTTTCGCGCATTTTAGCCAGTTGGTCGACTTTTTTGATTATTGTTGAAGTTACTTCGTCTATTTTTTCCATCTCGTCTTGGGAGATTTTGACCTCGGCGTCTCGAGAGGACTCAATTTCTTTAAGGTCTTTTCCAACTTCCTTGATTTTGTCGATGTTTTCTTGTTTTAGCTGGAAAAACTCTTTCCTCTTGTTTTCTTCAATTTCAAGAATCTTCTCTTCCAGATTCTTAATTGCCGTGATTACGTCGGGGAGACCTTTTTTTAGCTCTAGTCGTTTTTCTTTCAGTTTCTGCTCGGCGTTGTCGTCTTTATTGACCGCTGCCGTTTTTATCTCAGTTTCAATGCGCTCTATCTCAGAGGTTATTTCCTCTTTTGTTTTTTCAAGTTTAATGAGTTCTTTGCGGTGAGTTAGAATCTCTTGTTCATATTTGGTGGTTGTTTCTGTGACTTCATCGTTGTATTCCTTAGTTATCTGTAATTTACTTTTTCCCATATCTTTTTTGGCTTTTTCAATTTGAGCACTGAATTTTTCTTCGGTTGTTTTTATTTCTTCACGAAGCGTGCTCAGAGACTCTTGGGTTTTCTTGCTCAAGAGTTTAATTATTTCGTTTAGTGCCTCAAGTTCTTGACAAATCTTTGAATATGAATTTTCCAGTTCTTTGATGTTTGATTTTATTCTAGTTTCATCTTGCGCAGAGGAAACTATCACGCTGTCAACCACAGGAGTTTCAACAATTGTTGACTCTTTTAGGTAATTCATGAATTCGTTGAGAAATTCTTCATTCGAGATTAGACCTTCAACGGTCTTGGTTTGCTCTCCGTTGGAAATCTGGAAGTAGTCCATGTTATTTGAGAGGAAATTCACATAAATTTCACATTTTGACGACCGCTGATTCATGCTGTCTTTGAAAGCTTGTGGGTCAGGGATGGCGGGATAAGTTATTTTGTGGGATGAAAGGTTTAATCCGTCGAAGAGAAGTGCAAGGTTCTTTAACGGGGCTATCCAGAAAGGATAATGAATCTTCGCAACGAAAACTATCTTTTCTGAGGGTTGCTTTTTGAATATTCCGCGACCTTTTTCACGGTTCAATTCAGCTAAACAGAAAATTGCCGCTTTTTCAACTTGACTTTTTAGAGGTTGGCTTCCTGTTTCTGCGAAAGAGGCGAACGGTAGAAGCGTTTTTTGATTTTTGCTCGGCAAAGTCCCAACCCCTAGTTGCTGAGCTTTTTATTTGATTGTAGATTGATTTATAACTTGCGAATTCTTCGAACGCAATACTGGGGTTGTTGATGAACAAAAATGATTTAACGGTGAAAAGCTAACTCTTTGTGAGGGCATTTTGGGGAATCTTGTTGACTGACGATGAAAAGAAAAAAGAAATAACGGTTAGAGCGCCTTCTAAACCCGTTATTGCTCCTGAGAAAAAAGCCCAGAAGGCAACGGAAAAAGCGTTGGAGGAAGAACGCTATGGAATACTTCAGGTGCCTAAAAAAACTGGCACTTACATCGGGGCATCTTCGGTTGTTACGGGCATAATGCTGTTTGTCGTTCTTGCTTACATGAACCTGAGTGGTCAAGTTAGTGGGATGTTTTCTTCGGGTGCGTCGTTATGGGTTTTGGGGTTGTGGCTTGTTGTGGGGTTAATCAGCATTGTTACTGGGTTTTTCTTGATGGGCAGCGAATGACCGAAGAGCCATTTTGTTTCTAAAAACCAGAAGAAGACCGCAAACAACAGCTAAGGCGCCCATAGCGGCTACGATGGGAATGAATAGTTCATTCTGGAAAACGGATTCAAAGTGCACTGTTCCAGTGGCAGTTAGAATTGTGGATATGACAATTAGGAAACCTGTGAAGGAGAGGAATCCGCCTAAGGCGATTTTTAGCCGTTGGGCAGTTGAAAAGGTCGGCATGCTTTACCCTATTTATTGTTAGTTGGAGTTAAAAATAACTCTTTTGCATATACGGTTCAGGGCTTGAATCTGCGACGCGGTTTTATGGATGGTAATAGGATTTGGAACTCTGAGTAGCGAAACGTTTTTGGTTTTTTTAAATATGTATGAACACCCTGACAGGTGGTGTACTTTAGTTTTTTTGGCAAATGCTATTAACAGAAGTGACTCATTAAAGGGGAGAGGGAATGTTGCTGACCGACGTTGCTGATGAGAGGTTTGAAATTCAAGGCGACCACAGCCAAATAGCTTCTGTTGGTGAAGAAGAGAAGCGAATGTTTGTGCCTTCGTTGGCTATTGCTGGCTTTGCGGTGTTAATACCAGCGCTTATGCTAACATTATTTACGGTAGATATTGCTTTAACATTCCATGTTTCTGTTGGCGTCGCCGCCCAACTTAGCACAGTCAACAGCATCGCGCAAGTTGTTTTTGCGTTGTTGATGGGTGTGCTTGCGGTCCGATTTAGGCACAAATCGCTGTTGCTAATTGGATTGTTGTTCATTGTCGCCTCAGCTATAATCGGCTTTTTTGCTCCAACTTTAGTTTTAATGCAAAGCGCCTTTGTCTTGGTGGGAGGCGGATCTGTCATGGTTAACATAATGTCTTTTACGCTGGTTGGGGAATTCTTACCTTTACAGAAAAAAGCCAAAGCAGTGAGCTATGTCTTCGCCATCACATCTTTCGCGTCTCTTGTTGGGATTCCAGTGATGGGTTTCTTGTCTGATGTCGGGGGCTGGCGTTCGGTCTTCATGTTTTTTGTGCTGCCGATTTCGGTTGCAAGCTTAGCCTTTTCGGTTCTCAGTCTTCCCTCTGGACCAGCAAAATCCATAGACCCTGAGCCTAAAGGGGGTTACGTGAGTAGCTTTAGGCAAGTCTTCTCGAACAAATCCGCGGTTTCTTGTTTGGTCGGCGGAATTGTTGCAGCTGCGGGAACCATCAGTTTTGGCATCTTTGCGATTGCTTTTTACAGGGAGCATTTCTTGGTGCCGATTGATTTTACAGTTGGCGTTATGCTTGCGGTATCGTCAGTGTTTATTGTCGCTGCTTTAGTTATCGGTCGGCTTGTGAACAGATTTGGAGCAAAGAATCTGGCAGTTGGGAGTCTTCTTCTTTCAGGTATTTTTACGGCGGCGTTTTTTTTGGCGCCTAACCTGTGGGTTGCCTTAGTTCTAAATGTCACTCAAGCGTGTTTTTTTGCTGCGGGCGGAACCGCGTTCAGCTGTCTGATTCTTGACCAAGTTCCACAGTCACGGGGCACGATTATGTCGTTGAACACTGTGTGCGGCAGTGTAGGGGGCGCCATAGGAGCTGCCTTGGGGGGAGGGCTACTTGTCTTATTCTCCTATCAAGCTGTGGGATTCGCGTTTGCGGTACTTTGTGGGGCTGCAAGTGTCATCTACTACTTCTTGACGAAAGACCCCAACAGAAGATAAATTATGCAAAAAATGTGGATTGGGAGAAAGTGTTGTGGTGCCGAGGGCAGGGTTTGAACATGCGACAACTCGGTCTTCAGCCGAGCGCTCTCCCAGGCTGAGCTACCTCGGCACACAGCTTTGGGAGTTACCCACTCAAGAGTGAAGCGATGCGTTTTAAAGTTTTCTGAACAACAGCATCTATCGGAGCGTCGGTGCTCTGTGTTTTTTGTCAGGTTCAGAGTTAGATTTTTGAATAGGTCATGAAGTGAAGTATGGCTTAATAGTAGATTTTGCATCGTTTTTTGCGGGTGCTGAATAGAATGGAGAAAAAAGCAAAAGTGGCAGCTAACTTTAATAGCCAAAGTTTGTTCTTTGGCGGCAAGGATAGGGGACAATGGGGAAGAAAGCTGTAATCACTGTTAAACTGGTCGATGAGAGCGTCATCAATTCGAATGCCACCATCGCTGAAGAACTCTTCAGGTGGCTTTTGGATGTGTTGCCTGCGCCTTGGGTCAAAGAAGTTGCTTATGTTGTTGTGCAGGACCCTTAAAAGCGAAACAGGTTCATGTATTGGGTCAAGAAGTATCCCAGCAAGCTGCTGCCTACGAGGCAAATGAACATCAGAGCGTCGTCGTGTTTGTGGGGTTCTTGGAATCCGTCAATTTTTTTAGTCCGCTTCACTGTGTACACCAATTCTTATTTTGGTTGGGTATGGGAAAGGTTTTATGAAGGGGAAATACGTAGTTTGCATTCAGAACTTGTAATCTGCGGGCCGTTAGTCTAGTTGGCTAGGACGTCGCCCTCACGCGGCGAAGATCACCGGTTCAAATCCGGTACGGCCCACCATAAAAATTTTTTCGAGGGCAAAGTTGGGGTTATGGGTTGAGGTGTTTGGCGAGTTTTTGGGGTTTGGCGAACATGACGCAGTGGCCTTCTTCGGGGAAAAGTTCCAGTTGGGCGTTTTTGATGGTTTGGGCGATTTTCTGTGCGTTGTCGGTGGGGCAGGTTTTGTCTTGGGCGCCCTGCCAGAGCATGATTTTGTCTTCTGGAATTTGCTGGATGGGTTCGTTCCAGGGGTTCATGAAAAGCTTGTGTTCTTGATAGACTGCTTTTACGCTGTTGCTGTCCTGCCTGAAGCCCTCTTCCATAGCTGCATACATGAGTTTTAGCCATGCGGGATTGGCAAAGAAGCAGGCGTCAGGTTTAGGCCAATCAGCAACCATGTTTTTGCCGCTGCGTGAAGCCAGATATCTTTTGATGTCGTGGTTAGCGTTCAAAACTGATTTCCTGAACATGTTTAGCCCAAATTTTGCGATTAGAGGGCTTTTCATTGCGAATTTGGCTAGTGGATTGTTGTTGTGGGCTGTGGAGGGGTTGAAGGGTAGTGCGGGGCAGCCGACGGTGACTGTGTGGGTTACGTGGTTGGGGAAGAGGGCGGTGTAGGTTAGGGCGAAGGGTCCGCCTCCTGACCAGCTGAGGACGGCGAATTTGTCGAGTTGTAGGTGTTGTGTTAGTGTGTTGATGTCGGTGGTGAAGTTGTGGAGGTTGTGTCTTGGGGTGAAGGTTGAGAGTCCGTATCCTGGGCGGTCTATGCCGATTAGTTGGAGTTGGTGTGTGTGGGCGAATTGTTTGAGGAGGAGGATTTCTAGTCTGCTGCTTGCGGTTCCGTGGAAGTAGATGACTGGTGTGCCTTTGCCTTCTGTTGCGTATCCGAGTTGTCTTCCGTCGGGTAGGGTGAGTGTTTGGTTGTGTATTGGCTCGGAACTCATGTTTGGCAGAAACCTGAAGTTTTGGGGTCTGTCAACATCGATTTCGTCATCTTTCCCATTCAGACTGGGACGGCGACATCATCCCCCACAGTGTAAAACCTTTTTCCCACAGATAAAGCGTTCTCGGCGCTTGGATACATAAAGGAGGAACATATTCGGAATCCGCCATAACACTGAAAGAAAAAAGCCAAGGAACATTGTTTGTTCTACCTGAATACGGCACGCCACTTCTGGGGGTTGTCGCCTGCTTTGGGGCATACGCTGTTTTCAGGAGAAGGGCGTTTTTCACGAAAAGGAATCAATGAAGTGTTTTTGACCCCTAAGTCCCTTTCCCATTCTAAGGGAAACAGTAGGCTTTCTTGCTTCTGAAGTCGCGTTTTAAGCTTAAGAAAAGTCTTATATTCAGAATGTGAACATACAGATGAAAGGCGAGCTATCGCTACACCAGAGACCCCAGATGACAAAAATAAACCACGTTTCAGTGAAGTCGAAATTTCTGATAATCTGCGTTTTTATGTTAACTTTGTTGCTGGTAAGTCCGCTGTATGCCCAAGCAAACCTAGCTGGAACTTGGCAGAGCACAGCAAACGGTATGTACTATAACCTTGACCCAACAGACCCCACGCTTCGGATGCATGACGTTACCGCCAATTTTACTATGGAAATAACTCAGCAGGGTAATCAAGTAACCATAGTTTTGTATCTAAACATGATAAGTTACACTCCTGACCAAGCCTACCTGGATGAGTATGGTTTCTGTATTCCCGCAGTAGGTGGCGGCGTTATCACGTTTGCAGGAACAGTTTCAGGTTCAAGCTTTACTGCCACTGAGCGGGATACTACTTCATCTAACCCAGAAAAGTTGGTCGGCACCTTCACAGCCAATACCATAACTGCCTCCCTAAACGGAGACATGGAGGAAACCGACCTCAATGGCATAGTTGTAAAACGAACCAGTTCGCAAACTTCGCAGCCAACTGTGAATCCCTCTTATAGTTCATCAGCCGCCGTGACACCCTCCCCTGTAGGCGATTATTTGAATCAGAGGAACCTTGTAATTGCGGCTGCGATAGTTTTTATCATACTAGCGGCTGCCCTTGCCATACGGGCTACTGCCAAATCGGCAAAGGCGCGTTCTAAAGAAAAAGCGGCATCTAAGCGTCCAGACGAATTTGGTGTTCCACCGCCGCCTCCCCGTTCTCCAGAGGTTTCAACAGCGTCCAAGCCTTTTCAACCGAACCAGCAATCAAGCGTTAATTTCTGCCCCAATTGCGGTAGGCAACTTGTTCAGAGTGTAAACTTTTGTCCTGTCTGCGGGTTCCAGTTGAAACCTTCAGGTCCTTAGCTGAGCACAAACGGGGATTACAAAGCATTCCAGTCTTTTGAAATTGCGAACGTGATGCTCTGGATGCAACGGAACGCCCATTTTATGTCGTCGGAAACATGAACTCAAGCGGGCATTTTTTAGACAGCGTAAGCAAAAGCTCATTAGGAAACTCTAACAAAAACACTACACAGGGCAGATGGAAACATGGTGTATAAAACTCTGGTAGCGTATGCAAGTAAAAGTGGAGCAACAAAAGAAGCCTCAGAAATAGTGGTTGAGGTTTTAAAAAACAAGTACAAATTCACAGTTGACCTAGTCGACCTCAAAAAAACTTCACCCAACCTTATCGAGTACGGCAATATTGTTGTTGGTGCTGGGGTTAGAAGCGGAAAAGTCTACAGTGAAGCCTTGAAATTTCTCGAACAGGACTTTGCCGCGAAAAAAGTAGCGTTCTTTGTGTGCTGTGGTGATGCAGGTGAACCCGAGAAGTACCAAGAAGCTTGCACCAAGTATCTTGCGGATGTACTGGCTAATTACCCCAACCTAAAAACTGTGAGCACTGAAGCTTTTGGCGGTCGGATGAAGGTTTTGGGAAAAACAGTGTTTGACAAATTCGACCCAAACAAGATTCGTAGCTGGGCAGAAAAACTAAACTTTTAGGAGCAAAGCAGGGAAGTTTTCTTTCCTTTACCTGCTCTAAGCAACTGTCGACGCTTTATTACAAACACCAACAAAATCATTGAAAAAGCAGCAACTGTAACGATGGTTAACACAATCCACGATGTTGAATAAGCTATGCTGAAATGGATTATTGCCAAAACGGGGCTATACTCAACGACCGAATCACCATCCATATAGGTAGTATTGCCGTGAATTTGCAAGGTGTGAGACCCCTCAGATAAGCCAGTTAAAATTGTGCTTCCATCGGTCTCTTGGGGTTGTTGTCCATCAAGAATGTAAGAAAATGATGTGTATTTTTCATCAATATTTGGAAGAACTGTGAAATCAAGTTGAATATTATTAGAAGAATATATTTTGTTGTCTTGGGGAGAAGTGACATTAAGGTTCGGACCGGGAAGAGGGTTTGCTAATACTGTACCAATAAAGTGTTCTCCAAGTGCTGAGGAAGCTAAAAGTACAGAAATCACAATAACTATTAAGAAAGTTTTATTCTGCATAGTCATGATTTTAGTTATCCGTTAAGTAACCTTATAGTGTTTTGCATGGATTTCTGTGGGACAAAAATTACCGCTTGTCCTTTCTTCACTAAACACAAAGCTTCCCCAACCTTCAGGGGAGCGGCGACCCATCATTGTTGAGAAAAATTAGCGCGCGCACTTGGGCAAAAGTAATCACGGTAGTGCTTGTCACCATATTCTTTGTCACGGCACTCCGTTTATCAGTGACTAATACCCAGATTACAAATTCTTAGTTGAAGAACCAACCACTACACCAACTCCTGCCGTTCCAAAGTTCCCTATCCTAACAATCTTACCCTTGCTTGCAGCTATACCCTTAATAGCAACAATACTTCTACGGAAAAACCTCTTCAAAAAACCAGCATGAGACTAAAACACAACCATTCATAGCATAATTCACCAATATTTCGTTTTGCCTCCTAAACGCCCCCGCACAATACTTAGAAACCAACATTCACGGAATAGGGCAAAGCAACCGAAAAAGTCCGTTAGCAAGCAAAAGTTAACTAAGTTAATGTACGTTAACATCAAACAATAACAAGGCTTTTATTGTAGAATAGGTTGAATATCAATTTAATTGAAGCCAACAAATCCAAATAATGGATGAATGCCCAATGTCTGAAGAACAAAAGAAAAGTCGCTCACAGCGACCATTTCCTCGGCACCCGCTACAGGAGGCTCTAAAAATTGCACAAGCAATACACGACAAAAACAACGACCGTCCGATGAAACCTATGTTTATCGCTGTGAGTATTGGCAGAAAACCCGATAGCAGCGAGTTTAGGCTGCTTCTCAGCTCCTCATTTAAATATGGACTCACTAAAGGTTCCTATGTATCAGAGCACATTGAACTCACTCCATTAGCTATATCAATAATTAAGGCGGTCAACCCGAGCCAAAGAGACCTCAGTCTAAAGGAAGCTGCACAAAAACCCGAAATCTTCAGAAAGGTCTATGAGTATTACCGAAACGGCAAATTCCCTGTCGCTGATGAATTCTTCAAAAACAAGCTTGAACTTGATTTTGGTGTCCCACGCGATTTTGTAAGTGAATGCGCTCAACTTCTGTACGACAACGGAACGTTCGTGGGCATAATTCGCGATGTTGGAGGTTCACCTCGTGTTGTACTCGATGAGACTCCAATCGACGAGGAATCGCAGATAGAACCACCAGAAGAGACTGAATTAGAGGAAACAGAACCAGAAATTCCATGCACGCCAACCACATCCAAAACTCCCGAAGTTATACCCAAGAAGATATTCATAGCACATGGACGAAACA
The DNA here is from genome assembly GCA_937873375.1 of Candidatus Bathyarchaeota archaeon. GTDB lineage: Archaea > Thermoproteota > Bathyarchaeia > Bathyarchaeales > Bathycorpusculaceae > JADGNF01. The sequence goes on along the minus strand of CALMWK010000151.1, from coordinate 1,435 downwards.
CCGTTCCATTGAACCAGCTAAAAGGGATATTGGATGAATTCAAAGTTCCGTATACAGTGGCTATAGATGAACCAAATCGTGGTCGACCAATTTCTGCCAAAGTCAAAGAAGAGATGCAAAAATGCAGTTCAGCAATATTCATATTCACAAGTGACGAAGAAACCCAAGACGCTAAAGGTACGAAAAGCTGGAGACCTAGCGATAACGTCGTCTACGAATTAGGAGCAGCAACATATCTTTACGAAAACAAGATAATTATACTAAAAGAAGAAGGCGTTTCTCTTGCTAGTGATTTTGATGATTTTGGATACATAACATTCCAGAAGGACAATCTTGAAGCAAAAGCAATACCTCTAATCAAAGAACTCGTAGCTTTACAATTCGTAAAGATTATGGCGACCTAATAGAATGGTAAGTTTCAGAATCAACGAGGTTGAGAAAGTAACGGTGGTTGCCTAAGTGAGGGTATGGAAAGAATGGCCCAACTATGTCCCACCAAGTCCATGGGCTGGGTAAGTTAGTCTGGAGGTCCCATTCTGCGCGCTAATGCCCCTTAAATGGCAACTACCTTTACAATTAAGTCTCAGTACCCTTATTTAAGTTACACATTTCTTCGATATAAAAACTCGCAGGAAAAATCGCCAATTTTCTGATTTGAGGAAGCAGGTAATATCTCATCAGCCCTGATTTGCTCAGTTCTTTTTGGTGTCGCTTGCGCTTCCGTCTCGCATGTTCCAGGCGATACCGCGTGAGGTACAGATACAGAGGGGATAGGTCACGCAGAGTAGTTAGTCTTTTTTTGGTTGGGTATCCATCGTGCTTTGTTCCATTGGGGTTTGCCAACTTTTTTTATGGGTTTTTCTCCCTGATAGCCACAAGCATAACATTTTCCATCATGCACCGAAACCACGTCACCGCAGCTTGGACATCGGTACTTTTCAGCTTGACTTTTGAGGAATTCGTCCATGCCTTTTTGTTGCATCGTTTTTTGGTTTTCAACCATGCTCATGCCGTAACGTGCGCTGTAGTGCTTGTCTATTTTGGCTAATTTTTGGCAGGGCATGTCTGGGCATTGGTGGCAGAAGCGGATTTGTTTTTTTCTTATTTTTTCGCAGCCGCGTTTTATGAAGGCGCAGTTTTTGTTTCGCGCCAAGCAGCCTGTGCAGTGTGAGGTTTCGCCTTTCTTGTAGGGTACGCCCCGCGAGTAGGCGAGGTAGGCTTTGCAGACGCCACAGTTCATGCCGCACGGCGCAATCAGGTCAGGAGTAAGTGCTTTAGCCATGCCGTTTAATGGTTACGGAACACTAATTAGCTTACTGCATTAAGCGCCTAAGATGCAGCTTTCTTGTTCTTGCGTCTTGAAACCCTGCAAAACCAACCAGCAACCCAAACTAGTGAAAACCAAAACAAACGCAACATGCACCCACAACCACAA
>CALMWK010000150.1 GCA_937873375.1 Candidatus Bathyarchaeota archaeon | reverse complement strand
AGCCGCAAAAACTTTGCCTAACATGACGGGTGAAAAACTGCAAGCAATCGAGAACAGCCTCAAAATGGTTAAAACGGTCGAAGAAATGCAGAGCGGTTTGCAGAACATTATGAAAATCTACGGCACAAAAACCAAAACTTAAAGGTGGTTTCGATGTCTCAACTAAGAACGCGATTCTTGATTAGCAGATTAAGAATGCTGTTAGTGAATATAGCAGAAGGATTGCGAGGCAAGTTTCCACCATGCTGCATAATCAATTTTGCAATCGATGAATTCAGAAACGGCGCAGATGTGCATAAACGGTATATCAGCGGAATAGGACACGGTGGATATGTGCCTTGTGTTCTCTGTTTCAGAGCAAGAAAACAAACATACCAAAGAGCTGTGACAGAGATGTTCCTTGATTCGGGATACCTGGATGACTGCGATTACTCGTTGCTACCTGAACATATTAAGCCATTGGTGTTTAATCCGCCAATAACTACATAAAACCGTGTGCAACGTGTGCCAGTGTGCAAACGTTGATTAACTCATAAACGTGGGCAACGAAGGCATACGATGCACAACGCAACCATTACAACTTTTATTTTAGCGGTCTCTCTCTATTATTGCAAAGCTTCTAAACGTTTAATTGTACTGTAAATATAATCGAGTGAAGTCAAACTACATAACGTTACATATAGGATGTAAATATAGAAACAAGGCATTATAGCTCTAATACTTTTATTTCAAACGGCCCGATCCACCAGGTACGGCCGCAAGTACCCCCCACCTTTTGAAATCTGAACAATTCCCAATTTACAGAATAGCACTTCCCCTTAATATCTCGGCGACCGATTATACGAGGCGAAGGGTACCCCCACCCCCTATTTTTTATTTTCTGAACGTTTACATTTCCACAAAAATCTGAGTCCCTTAATGCCGCGATAGAGATTTCTAAGGTACAACCTGACCTTTTTCAACTATTCTTTTAAGGTTCCTTAGAAGTAGCTCGTTTTGCCTGATAATAATCTTGTTTTGGTCTATTAACGCCTTAAAACCTGCTCCTATCATTGCGTCGGTTGAGCTACCCGAAAGCAACGTTCCCAAGCGCATCCACGCAGTTCCCGCTTCATGCATAACAAGATTTTCCATGTCTTCAGTAATTTTATTTATAATATCCTCATCGGTCATTTGCGATGAGATAAGGACTTTTGCATCCAACGCATTTTTATGTTGAATTAAGTCTTTTTCGGTTTTATACTCTGCTTTAGCGACAAAAAGGTTTCCCGTTCCCACTTGGCCGAAATTTTCAGCCAGTGCCCCGCATAAAGGACACTTTTCCCCGTTTTTTAATGTTTCATCATTCGGGCATTCTGTTTTAGGACATAAGAAAACCAAAATTTCTCACCCACATAACTTGCTTTTATTTTCATAGTTGGCATCCATAGTCAGCAACGACGCTGAAATATTATGGCAAAAGCTCGGTTTCAAGATTGCCGAAACTAAGACTACTTGATTACGGTTCACACCTTTCTCCCTTTAATGCTATTAATTGTGTATTCCACTTTTAGAATTATTGGTTGAAAAAACTTGTATAACGCGGGTTGCTCTTTTCAAGTGTTTATTTTTAGTCAAACACGCATAAAAGCGCTTGTTTAACTTTAGTGAAAGTAAATGCTGCAATTAAAAAAGAGGGGTTAAAGTTATTTAGCGTATCGGGTGTTATTGAAGTTCAAGTTTCCCTGCCGTTTTAGCCTATCGTGTCCGCGGTTCGCTGCTGCGTTTTTGGCAGCGCGTAGCCCAAAATTGAACTGTCGTACTGCACGTTCACGGTGACGTTGGATGAAGATGAAGACGCCGTAGTAGGTTGGTTCATCAACTGAGACACGCCGTAAGCGGCTACTCCACCGATTACGAGTCCACCCGCGAGCATAGCCCAACCACTTGGGCCACTAAGCGCTTTGCTGATGGTCGCTACGATGTTGTATTGTTTGAGTGCGTCGGTGAATCTTGTTATGTTAGGTATCGAATACGCGAAACTCGCCGCCATGTTGGCAATCTGTAATCCCATGCTCACCGTCATTATTTGGCTCATGGTGATACTGCGTTGGTAGTTGATTTGTGCGCTTTCTAAAGCGCGGGCTGCATCTAATGCTTGCTTACTGCCCCGTCCATATTCGATGATTGCGTCGTTAAGGCGTCCCTGGGCGGCTTCCACACTATTCAGCGTAGTTTCTGAACGGCTAAGATCAGAGGCGTACATACTGAGGTAGAATAAACCCATCTGCATAGGGAAGATGAGTCCAGAAATTGCACGGAAGCCCTGGCTCATTTCGGTGTTGAATCCCTGTATTTTGCCGCGTGCCAACTCTGCTTCAGTGCTAAGTCCTCGAAAACTCGTTACACCCGTTGAACTTAACTGCTGAAATGCAGTGCGCGCGTTACCTGCGCTCTGCGCTATGCCGTTGATTGAGTAGATTGTCAACTGTGAAGCGGCGATCATGCTGGAACTTTCGCCAGTAACTATTATGCCATAGGTCATGCTTGTGTTGTAACTCATTTTGTTTTTCTCCTATTTTTTTAAGTCCATTTTTTTTATGTCACGGATTCTAAGTTTTTATTGAAGATCAAAAATGTGAATGATTAACCATTTACCACTCCCTTGTCACTGTTGAAAAACCGATTGCACTGAGCACATATTTGGTTATACCGTATATGTGGCAATCGTAAAAGGGTGGTTTGCTTGCCGATTTTGGCAACCGCGCTTCGTTTTGTGCTTCTTTTGTAACGGCATTCCATTTGATTTGCCGTCTTTCTATTTGATTTTTATGTTCCATGTTTTTGTCACCATTATGTTTTTGTTTACTTATTCAACTTCAATTTCGACTTTTTGGCGCACTCAACGCAATATAGAAAAGAGTGAACACCATTTGAACGGATGCACTCTTCACCTACGGAAACCTCGCGTTTGCAACGCGCACATTTTAGCGGTTGCCCATTGTGCTTTTTACTGTAAGAATTCAGCATTGCTTGTGTGATTTTAAAGGCAATCAAGTTTGAATCTCCTTAGAATCCTGTAACCAATCAGAAGAAGGAGAGGCGGGGGGTGATGGAGGTGAAGGAGAAGTTTGAGGGGTGGGGGGTGCTTGTTCTTCAGCTTGGAAACAGATAGCATATCGCGGGTCTTTCTTGAGCGCTTCGATTAGCTTTTCATCCCACTTGATACAAGTTAGTTTCTGTCTGTTGCTTTGTTTCTTGAAACCTAAACGTGCGCAAAGGCTGCCTATTTTTCTGTTAGTCCACTGTTCGTTATACGATTGGTTTCTGTTTACCTCTTCGGCAATATCATTCAATAAGATTAGTCCATGCGCCATTTTGCCTTGATTTATCGCTCGTAGAATAGCGGTTAAACAGAGAGAATCATCACTCGATGCCAATTCTTCAGAACGTTCTTTGTCAAGATTCTTAGCGTATTCAATGATTTTCACCTTTAGTTCTTGGGTGGGTGCAACTTTCCAAAGGCAGTAAAAGATTTCAGCTAACCTACCCGAACCAAGCTGCTCGGCAAACCCTTCGAGTTCACCTAACCCTACCTTTGGATTTGCTCCTTCACATCCTTCACCTTCCAACTGAAGCATTTTGTCAAACCGATAAGCCAGTAATTTGTTTCTAATTGTGGTACATCGCTGCTCATCAATGAACATTTTTACGCGTCGCACAGCGCGGCGCATGTGAAAAACGATTGACCTACTCCTGAGTGTTTGCGGCAATTCCTTAGTTCCAGACAGCACGCGGAAACCGTGCAACTCAAAAAACTCAGTTTTAAACGACCCATCTTCTTGCGGCGTTTGCCGTGGCACAGTGGAGCCTTTCCTATAACTTGCGTTCAACAGTGCAATCATTTCAGGGTTTTTCAGCATCGGTTCCGTCTCATCTAAAAGCAACGTCGGATGCCATTGGTCGCAGACTCGGTATAAACTTGCAGGACTCACAAACGTAGCATTCCAACCGCGAAAAGCAAGTTTTCCAAGCACTTCATTGCATCTGCTTTTTCCACACTCCATATTGCCGAAGAAATTTAGAAACGGGAAGCTTTGCCATTTTTCCTGCAACCAAGTAGCCAAAACCCACGCAACCAAAATGTCGTAATCGTTTTCATTTGGAAGGTCGGCGTGCTCCCATATACAATCTCTTATTTCCTTCCAGAGTGCTTGTTCGTTTTCCGCTTTTTCAAGTTCTGTTGGCAGGTTCCACGGCACGATTTTAACTGGTTTGTAAAGCACTTTAGCGTTTTTGTGTTCAACATCTTTAACGTAAACTAAGGGTTTGTTATTGACCTTCAACGCAAAACATGGCGGCTGAAGCGTCGTGGGGCAGCATAGCTCAAAAACGCCGTATGAATCCAATATTCCGCCGACGCTACTCTTCGTTTCGGTTTCGTGTGCTGATTTTATCTTGAACATTATGTTCTCGATGCCACGGTTTTTGTCGCACCGAATTGTTGCGCTTTTATAAACGGTGTCAAACACGCTTTTTCCACCGCAACGTGCCTATCGGTTTTTCGTAATAAATAACGCTGCCATGTGGCGCGATTTTATCTTCTATATCCCCAACAATTCTTTCGAGTGCGGCGTGTACCCTTTCCAGTTTCTCTCTTGATTCAATTCCGTATTCCTTGAAGGACTCAATTATTGCCTTGTTTTTTGGGCACTTCAGGTTGAAACAACGATTAGCCGCTTCACACTCTTCACCAATATACACGTCATGCACGAGCAAAGTTTTCAGCGATTCCATGTTTAACGGCGCGTTTGGATTAGCAACGGAGATAAATGCCGCCGCATTCGCCGAGAAAGAGCACACCGCAACGCTTAAAGTGGTTTTACCCGTCTTCGCCGTTTTAATAACACCAAGGTGCCAAGTTACAGCATAGCAGGCTGCATTATTAAGTAGGTCATCTAACCGTAATTTGTTTTTTACCATTTTGCTTTTTCTCCAATTTTATTCTCGTAAAAAAAGGGGTGTCCAATGGTTTGAAACCCGAAGATTGCCAGAAAGCTTCATTATCTTGTCCGCAAGTGCCTGTTTGCACTTCGACGTTTTTTCAGGTTTGCGGTAATCGCCGAAACACGGTGGGTTTTCTGTTTTTTGAATAGGTTTTGCCTCACATTTTATGCTTTTTTAAATTATTTAAACCGTGATAGTAAGTTAATAGGATTATTTTGAGCCTCAAACAATGGGCCGCCGCGCGGCAAAGGAAATGGAAAACCGCACGGCAAGCCTATTTTTCCTTTTGTTAATATGTCGCTCCTCAACTTGAGTAACTAAGGGTTTTTTTGAGTTCGTTTGGCGCTTGCTGTTTTTTCTTTGCCACTTCTTCGATTAGCTGCTTGCCGCTTTCAAGGGTTTGCGCCATCTTCGCTTGCATAAGCTGTACTGCACGAAATATGACGGTGTCGTTTAAGATTCCGTTCTTGCATAATTGGACAAAGAAATGTGCCTTCGATTCTTCGTTGGCTCCAAGTTGCGGCATAATTTCGTTAACGATTTTTTCGGCCTGCCTTTCAAGCTGTGGATCGACTTGCCTCTCATTTTCAGTCATGGTTGTTTACCTTGCGTAATTGTTTTCGGATTTTTTTCCGCTAATCGCCGCTTCAACCTTTACTTGAATGTTTTTAAGGTCGGTCTTGAGTTCTCGTATTCTCGAAACCGCTGTCTCGAAGGGTTTTTCCGCGTTTCCATTTTGGCGTTTTGTTAGCTCGGATTCTAAAACCGCCGTCACACCGATGATGTCGCCGCCTCGAAACATGCTTTTCCAGTGCTGTGGATGCGATTTTAGTTCGCCGATAAACCAAGCCAGTTCTTCGTTGCTAACGCTTGCCAGGTATTTGTTGTACTCTTCTATCCGTGCATTTCTGTTATTGTATAGGTTTGGAAATACTGAATCAATTATAGATTGAACTTTGCGTTTTTCTTCTTCTTCCGCCGCGACTTTTTCCTGACGCGCCCTCTCGATTTCTTTCAACTGCCTAACAAGAATCATAGCCGCGTCGATTCGGTTATGGTTCAAAACGTTTAATTCGATTAACCGCGCAAAGACGTAGTTAAACGCAACCCCGTTATTGCCAACGCGATACGCAAGTGCACTCACCGCATTGTCAGCTAATTCGACCATTTCACGATCTATACCAACGGCCTGAGCATCTTTTTTATTATTCTGTGGTGCAACCATTTTTTTCACCCGCCTAAACATCGTCGTAAACTACAATCGCAATCGGGTTTTGCCCGAACTTCGTAGTGCTCAATGCAATAACTGTTTTACTGTCCACAATGTCAAAAATTGCCTTTGCGAGGGTGTCGGCGGGGTCTGTTTCGACGTTGCCGTCGAAAGTTTTCTTATTGATTATTTTTACGTGTCGTGTCAAAGTTATCTACCCCAAGCCATCCAAATGCCATCTTGTCCAGCGTCGGTTGCAATGGTTACAGTGTCGCCGCAAGGGAAAGCCTCATCAATTATTGGTTGATTTCCAGGCGTTGACCCCGTTGCTTGTACCCAAAAGAAGTCAACTTGATGCAGTTCCCCTGTTAATGTGACGTCGCCGCCCACGTCTTCCGCGCCGTTAGTGAAGGTGCCGTAGATTATCTTGCGGGTGCCGAAGATATCCCTGTTCGTTATTGCGAAAGCGAATGTCACGCTTTATCCCTCACGAATTCGTTTAATTTTGTGATGAAAAACCTCTGAAAGGAAATGCCTTTCTCAAAAAATTTTATCCGTGCATTACGATGCAATTCCTGTGGAATTCGCACGGTTAATGCCTTGATTTCTGTTTTTTGATTTTGATTCTTTTTATTCATTTTTTCTGACTTCCTGATATTTTGACGGTTCATTTTCGATACATACCACTTCGTTGCGTATTATTTAAATGTTACTCGATATTATTATTTTTATTAAGAAAACCTTGCGCGATATTATCATTTATAATATATTTTCAAAGTATTAGAATTGTAAACCCCGTGTTCTCAGAATGTTTATGAACGCTGTAATACCTCGTATTTTTAACATACCATTTTTTGCTTCAACTGATAGCGCTGTTATCCCCCCTGTTAATAGCGCCCCCGCAAAATTGTGGTTGCATTACAAGAACTAATTATTCAAGAAAAATAGCTTTTTAATTGCTCATTAACAAAGAAGAACCGACGCGCCCCTGTTAATATAGAATAAAATACGCTCAAAAACAGCTTTAAACTGTAAAATCGGCACGTTGCGCAAACTATTTAAGATAAAAAGATTAAATATATGTTGAATGTGATGCATATTGATGTTTCCTTTTAATCTTAAAGAAGCACTCGAATCAGGCATAGCAGTCACAGGTTGCCCAGGCAGCGGCAAAACCACCCTGCTAAAACACATCGCGCAGCACCTAATCTTAAACGGTGTTGTGTGTTACGTCATAGATGTTTCTAAGGCGTGGCCCACCAACACCCCAATCGATAATACTATCGTAGTCACAGGTGAACAATTCACTTGCCAACGCAAAAACACGGTTTTCGACATCTCAAAACTGAGCTACGATGATAAACAGAAATGGGTAATCGAGTGCGTGCGGGCGCTCTACGAGCAGCACGTCAACGGCTACAGCCAACAGGAATTCATAATATTCGAGGAATGCCAAATCTACCTACCCACGGGCGCGCTGCGCGGCAACGCTTTTGCACCCATAAAAGACTTAATCACCGTAGGCAGAAACTTTTCACTACGATACGCTTTAGCGACGCAGTTCCCCGCGATGGTGGATGCCAACGCCCTCAAGTCGCCCCAACAGCGATATTTCGGGTGGACAACCGAGGCAAACGACGTTTCGCGGGTGCGGTCGTATTTCCCACGCAAACGCAAAAACGAGTTAGAAGAGACTCTCAGGGACTTGGGCAAGCTGCAATTCCTGTATCAGTACGGCAACACGATTCTGCCATTCAAAATCGGCTACTATAGCCCCCCTGTTAATGTGCCTTTAGAATCTGAAGCACCCAACCCCATCAAGGTTAACTACGCTTGGCAACCCACACCCGCATAGCAACACAAGAACCGTGCAAGCATACCGTTGCCCAACATTCAAAAAAGTTATACAAATTAAATGACGGATTGCAACGTGGGTCATAAACGCGATTCTTCTACTTTTTAAGAAAACGAGGGGTTTGGAACTTCTTAAAATCGTTCCATCGCTTTCTTGATTAACTCAAGTTCGTTAACTAACTTAGGATATTCTCTAACAATTCTAAGTTTCAAAAGCCTAAAACCTTCTGCTTTTTCTGAGTTCTCCACAAACCGTTTTAACATCTCTCGCTCTCGATCGGATAGGATTCTGTGCATTCCGTTTCAAGTGTTTCTACTGTGGAAACGCTTATATTTGTGTTACGTTTCTGTTATAGAAACGAGGAAAGCCTAAATGAGCAACAAAGAAAATCTGAATACCAGCGCTATTGAGACGCTGAGAATATCTCTATCTACGAAGGAACCCTCAAAACAGTCTAACTGTAAAACCTCTAATCTGTTAGAGTTTCAACGGTTACAGTGTAGTTTCCCTATAGGGGGTCTATACCCGCATTGACGTTTTCCAGTTATTATTGGCACACAAAAACAGTGGTACATTAAGTTAGAAGGTTATTTTGCGAGTAGGTTTAAGTTAAGCTTTTACCGTAAACTTGTTTAATCAAATCTTCAATTGTGGTTGCATGGAAACCAAAGACGAACAGAAAAACCTCAAACCAAGGTTAGGATTTTGGAGTGCCACAGCGATAAGCGTCGGCGCAACCATCGGCGCAGGCATTTTTGTGGTTATAGGCATTGTTGCGGGTCGAGCAGGTTCGGCGCTTGTGGTTTCCATTCTTTTGGCTGGTCTTATAGCCGTTTTTACAGCATTAAGCTTTGCCGAGCTAACTGCTTGGAAACCTGTTGAAGGCAGCGTTTACCAGTACACACGGCAGTTGATTTCGCCGTTTGCAGGTTTCCTTACAGGGTGGATGTGGATGGTTTCGAACACGTTTGGCGGCGCCACCGTTTCGCTTGGATTTGCATATTACCTCGGGTCGGTAATTCCCGGGTTGCCATCAAATGTGGTTGCCGCTGTTATGTGTCTTGGGTTTACCGCTCTTAATTTTGTGGGAATTCGGCAGTCTGCTTGGCTGAACAATTTGCTGGTAGCAATTAATGTTGCAGTGCTGCTGTTTTTCGTAGTTTTTGGTTTCACACATGTTAATGTGGAGAACTTTCAACCGTTCAACCCTTTGAGCAACGGAGTATTTTATGGCGCCTTCTTCATTTTCTTCGCTTTCGGCGGCTTCGCCCGAGTGGCTGTAATAGCTGAAGAAGTTAAAGATGCCAAGCGGACAGTGCCCAGGGCAATTCTTTGTTCACTTGCCAT
>CALMWK010000149.1 GCA_937873375.1 Candidatus Bathyarchaeota archaeon | reverse complement strand
GCTAAAGAAGATGTTATCCTAATAACTTCGTCACAAAGTCTAAACAGCCTCGTGGAGAAGGACCCCTTCATCAAACACCGCAAAAAAGGCTTAAAATACCGCATCATGGCACCCATCGACTTAGACAACCTTGACTCCGCCAAAAACCTTTCAGCGTACTACGAAGTCAAACATGTTCCAATTAACTATATGACGATGATGCTTATTGACGACAAAAACCTCTTCATGTTCAAAACACCACCGCTGAGCGACCTGACGGACGAATCTTTCTACTTAGCTGAAACATTCTACACTAATGATCCGCGGTCAAGTGAACGTGTTAGCGAAATGCTCAACGACACTTGGAAGAGAGGAACTGACATCGCTGAAATAACATCACAGGCAGGTATGAAGCTCCCCACAGTAAAAATAGCCCTCAACGAAAAAGTGTCCGCCCTCGTCAAGGCAGTACTCCAAAGCAACGTCAATTCAGTCCTAATAACCGACAAAGGCTACCCAATCGGGATAATCAACGACAAAGACCTTCTCAAAGAAGTATTTGAAAACAAAAAAGACCCAGAAAAAACCCTCGTAAAAGACGTTAATTACACGCCACTGGTAACAGTCGAAACTGGAAATTCAATGACTGACGCCCTCAAAATTATGCGTGAAAAAGGCACGAAACGCATTGCAGTGGTGAAAAACGGGCAACTTATGGGTATGCTGACGCAAGATTTAGCCGTGGCAAAACAGGACAAGAAAAAGGCAGTAGCCATAGAAAAATAGTGTGTCCTACGTTTAGTAACTGCGGTTCTGCTGCAGAGCTTAACTAAAGGATGTTTAGCTATCCGAGCGCACATAATCGGCAACAAAAGATTCTTTAAAACTGTCACTCATAATAGTACATAGTGAGGAATCAGGTTATGACAGTCAATAAAATCCCAGAGAAAAACAGCCTCCTCTTCGTATGGCTCAACAACTACGCAGGTGTACTCCTAAAAACTCCGTCAAAAACCCTGCTCATAGACCCAGTGGACATTAAAGTGCGCAGTTTCCCACAGGTAGACGCCATCCTGATAACTCATGAGCACTATGACCACCTTGACCAACGGTTAATTGCGGAACTGCAGAAAACCACAGGATGCACGGTAATCGCTGACGCAACATCCGCAAAGTCTTTGCGAAACAACATTCCTTCAGAGAAACTAAAGGAAATACAGGTAGGCGAAACCACAAAAATCGGAGATGTCACAATCAAAGCCGAAAAATGCAAACACCCTGCAGCTTCACCTGTAACGTTTATAATTACAAGTGAAGATGGCGTAAAAGTTTGGCACACAGCCGACAGCTTACCCTACTCCGAAATGGCAACTATTGGGCAAAAAGAGCAATTAGACATGGTCTTTTGCACTGTCGGCATAGCGCCCGGAACCTCACCTGAAACAGGGTCAGAAATCGCGTGGTTAACCAAACCCAAAATAGCTGTACCCTACCACTCAAGCTCAGTGGCAAGCCAGAAAAAATTCGCAGAAATCCTAAGGAAAGAGCTGCCGAAAACCGCTTGCCTGATTCCAGAAGTAAACAAGATATACCAAATTTCAAAGGGGGAAAAGAAAACATGACTGAAGCACAGAAAATGGAAACGGCAAAAATTCTCAATCAAACTGGCGCCCTGCAATTCGGGCTATTCAAACTATCAAGCGGAAAAGTCAGCCCTTACTACATAGACCTACGCATAGTCCCAAGTTTCCCAGATGTTTTCAGAGACATCTGCGATTCCTGCACTAAAGCAATAACCACTCAGGTGGGACTCAAAAACTTTGACAGAATTGCCGGAGTCCCCATAGCAGGGCTACCCTTCGCTTCACAAATCGCCTACAACCTGAAAAAACCCTTCCTCTACGCGCGGCAAAGCACAAAACGTCATGGACGAGAAAGACGCATCGAAGGCATCCTCGTGTCTGGAAACCGTGTACTACTCGTGGACGACCTAGTTACTACAGGTTTAACGTTGAAAAAAGCAGCCGAAACAGTTCGTGCCGAAGGCGGAGTGGTAACTGAAGCAGTGACGTTTTTGGACCGCGAAGAAGGCGGTAAAGAAATGCTGGAGAAAAGCGGAATAAAACTTCACACGCTCCTTCGAATCAGCGAGTTAGCAAACACGCTGTATGAGATTGGCGCGGTGGACGAGGAAAGCTTGAAAACTATAATGAAGCAAATCAAGAAATAATAGAAGCCGCAAGCATCAAAAGTTAGTCGTAGAAGATGAGGCTTTTTTCTTCCAGCAACAGATGCAGTTTACCCACTGCGTCGTAAACGTTTTCTTCTTTCTTGGCGCCGGTGCAGACAAGTTTGCCGCTTGCAAACAGCAAAATAACAACTTTTGGTTCATCCATACGGTAGATTAAACCAGGGAACTGTTCAGGTTCGTACATTGTTTTGCTCAGTGTGTACGCCGCTTTTTCTAGGTCAATCATGCCGCCTAAGCTTGCAGAAGCCACAATGTTCTGTATTTTCATTTCGGGTTTGCTGATGATTATTATGCCGCCTTTTTTGAGTTCTTTAACTACTTTCATGACTGCTCTGCGTGCTTCTTTTTCAGATTTCGCGCCAGTACACACCATTTTTCCCGAGTTAAAAATTAACGTGGCGGTTTTTGGCCTTTTAAGCCTGAATACTAGCCCGGGGAACTGTTCAGGTCGGTATTCCACGCCGGGGTAACCTTTCACGACAGCGTTTAGGTCCACTTTCTGGTTTAGCGTGGCGGAGGCAACTACGTTTTCGATGCTTATTGTGGCTTTGACTTTTGGCATGGAATTAACTTCTCCGTGGCTACTCATGTATTAAATCGGTTTTCTTTATAAATACATCTGCGTTTGCCCTGTGGGTGTGTTCTGTTGAACAGTTGTTTTCTTGCGTTTGTACAGGGGAACTATGAATTCAATTATTAGGAGCAAGATTATGAGGACTGCAACTATGGGTATGGTGATTGTGCTATTGTTTCCACCCAAGATGCTCTGCATGAAAATGGAGATATCACCAACCCAGGGAATCCTCATGATTACTTTGCCGACGACCATGTCTTGTGGAATGGGGCTCGGGCTCCAGGCATCATACTCTGAAGGGCTAGGGGTAACTGGCCATTTGATACCATTATTGTCACCTTTAGTGTAGAAGTACCAAGTTCCGTTGATTTCTTCTTTGGCGACTATTCGGTGGACGATGGGACCCATAGAATAGGTGTTGTAAACGATTATGTCGCTGTTGGGGTAGTTTGCGTTGAGGTCAGCTGGGTTTATGGGTTGAATTATTAAGATGTCTCCAACTTGGATTGTTCGATCAAACGGGTGTGTCCACTCATAACCCGCGCCAGTGTAACCTATAGCCATGCTTGATGTGGGAACTACTCTTATAATTCCTATGAGTACAGCGATGAAGAAGCTGGAGATTATAAGTAAGAGCAAGACTAGGAATAAGGCTGTTTGATAGTATTCGTTTTTCATGAATTTTTTGATAGTGGCAGTCAAGGTTTGCCTTCCGCGTGATGGGGAACGTTTCTTGTTTCAAGTAGAGTTTGACGTTTTAAAACTTACCGCTTAAAACCGTAGAATTTACAAAAAAGGAAAAGAGGGGAAGTTTATGGAATTAGGTGTGAGCACTAACTTTAGCGCGTAATTCCGCTTTGGCTGTTGTCGTTGTGTCGTGCGCTTAGATTTTCTTTTTGCTTAAGACTTCGCGGAAGGTAGCCTTGCACTTGGGGCATTCAAAGAGCCCTATTTCGAGCTGCATACGTTTGCCTGCTTTGTCTGGGCGTCCAGCCATCTTCCAAGTTTTCTTTGGCTTTGAGACTTCGGTTCCGCATTTTGTACATTTACCCATTTAATTTCCTCCGTAATATTACATCTTCATGGTTTCTCATGATGGTAGATAAAAGATTTTCCATTGCGTTCGCATAGAAAACCTGCATCCTGACCGCACGATTAGACACTTTTATGTAAAAGACTCTTGAAAACCACTAAAAACAGGCAAGCATAAAGTAAACAAAATGCGCGCAAAACCACCTATCGTGTGAACAGAAAAAGGCTCCAAAACCGAGTGCCTACAAAATCTCAGTTTGATAGTTCACAGGTTGAACCGATAGAGAACAGACGGGGTCAAGTGAGACATACAGGAAAGAACAAACACGACCTATACTGCAGAAAATAGGAAAAGAGAATTGTGCCTCAAAGCAGACCTAGCGTAGTTGCAATAAACAACAGGTAAATGAACAAAAACAATGCGCCTTCTTTCAAATTTAGTTTACCTTGGGACAGGAAGTACCAGAAAAACAAGTTAGTAATTATCGAAAAGATAACTATGTTCTGGTAGGCCACCATGTTCATCACTATAGCTCGACCCATCAATGCTGGAAGGAAAAGCGTAATCCCCAGAATCAAGGTTATGTTTACAAAACTGCTTCCGATTATGTCTCCAAGCGCAAGGGCTGAGTGCCCGCCAACAAAAGCTTTCAAATCCAAAGTAAGCTCCGGCAGACTGGTACCTATAGCGATTATTGTTGCACCGATAATCGTTTCAGATAGCCCAATCGATTGAGCTATGACAACTGCAGAATCCACAAGAAAATTGGCGCCTACAACAACACCTAATGCCCCAAGAATAGTGAAAAGAACGTAGCGCTTAAGCTTGCTCCGTTCTTCCGGAGTAACAACCTCGCTTTCCTCTTCAGGCATTCTTACCTTTGCCATTTGGTACATATAAATTACGAAAACTGAAATAAGCATTAGACCAACAACCCAGGTGGCTTGCACTACATAAATCAAAATCAATGGCACTACGGATGCAACAAGCAGTCCAAAGTGTATGTTGCTTAGTTCGTGTTTTGCGAAATTAGGAATAACCGTGGACCTGCTAGTGTCGTCATTCTTCTTTCTTTGTCGCATGTAAAGAATAAACGCGGCAAGACCGACGACTAGGCAGATGTTAACTATGTTTGAGCCCAAAACGTTTCCCACGGATAGCGCAGCACCCCCAGACAAGACAGCGACAGCAGCCACCGTCAACTCAGGTAGTGAAGTAGAAAATGCAATCAAACTGAAACCTACGGCGGTTTTCCCTAGCCTAGTTATCCTTGAGACGTTAAGCGCGTTGTTTATGGTGAGGTTACTGGCCCAGTTTAGGACAAGAAAAGAGACAGCAATAATCAAAACGTTGACTACTAAATCCATTATTGCTATGTCTGCCATTTTTCTTTCTCCTATTGAGTCGCATTATATGAATCGACTACCGATTCAACGGCGTGTCCATTTGGATATAAATATTCCTCTTTCTCGATTAGAATTCCTCATATTATAGAGGAAAAATTAACCGAGCGTATCCATTTTATTGTTTGTTTACTTTGCCTGCTCAATAAAAGGACTGGCGTATTTTGCCAGTTATTTATTGAGGTATAGGGTTTGGGTTGGAAACGCCATTTCTATGCCTTCTTCTTCAAAGGCTTCTTTAATTGCAAAGTTAATTTGTTGTTGTGTATCCATGTACTTAACGTAATCTGCTACGCCAACGTAGTACACAACTTCAAATTGAAGACTGAAATCACCAAATTTGGTGAAGTGCACGCGGTCCATTTCGGCTAATTCTACCTCGTTGATTATTTTTGTTATTATTTCCGGAATTTTCTTTAGCTTAACCGAAGACGTGTCATATGTAACGCCAAACGTGAATGCCACGCGTCTTTTGTCCAACTTTTTGAAGTTTCGGACCTGAGCGGCAGTAAGTTCGCGGTTTGAGATAACCAGTTCTTCGCCTTGCAATAGCTTTATGCGGGTAGATTTTATGCCTATGTTCGTTACTGTTCCGCTGTTACTGCCCA
>CALMWK010000148.1 GCA_937873375.1 Candidatus Bathyarchaeota archaeon | reverse complement strand
CCTTCTACATCCCCGAAGTCGACGGCTTAGCAGTTGTCCACAGAAGCTTCAAAGGCGCAACAGTAAACGGATTACCCTTCTCAACCATCGCTGACTCCGCAGCAGGCGGACGCCAAATCGACGGCTTCCACGGCATGTCCATCGAATACATGCGCAGCAAGAAATTCTTCGCTGCCGACGGCGGATGGAACCGCATAGTCTGGCTGCCTAAAGAAGTCAAAGAACGCGTCAAAGACTTCATCCCAGCAGACCTCGTTGATAAAATCGCAACCGAAGAAGACGCCTCAAGCGTTGAAACACTGCAAGCCTTCCTGAAAGCAAAGAACCACCCAGTGGTCGCAAACTGGGCAAAAGAAGAAGCACCCGTTGAAGCAGCATCAGAGATCGAAGTTGCCGAAGGCGCAATGCCAGTTATGACAGCATCAACACTACCAATCACCGCTGGCGGCTTCAAGATAATCCTCAAAGACGCAAAAATCTACGCCAACAAAGTCATAATCAAAACCATCAAAGACGAGAAAACCGAAAAACGGTGACCCCCTTGCCTCACCACGACAAAAAAACCGAAGATTCCGGCTTGGCGCTCAGCAAAGAACTGCTGGACGCTCTCGCAAAGTTCAAAGAGATCGAGCTGGAAGACTTCGAGCTAATTGCCCCCGAACTAGAACTGATCTGGGAGCCAGGCGTAGCTGGGCAAATGATGCCTAAGCTGAAAATCCCTGGTTTGATGGCCAAGCCCACTGCCTTGTTGCAGGCGGCTTTTATGCCCCCAATCCAAACTTACCCGGGCAAAATTGCTGAAGTCAAGCTCGGCGGAACCAAAGGTGAAGGCGGAACCCGCGGAAAATCCCAAATCGTTGGCGGAGAAACCTCCCCAGCTTTCTATACTTTCGAGAGCCCCCTAGCGCACCCACCCACTATTACTTTAGACGTTTTCGACATGGAAGTTCCCCTGTCCAAAGCAGTCAAGATGCATGTGAAAGAAGTCATAGGCGACCCTGCTGCTTGGGCAAAACTTGCTGTTGAAAAATTCGGCGCAGACATGGTTACAGTTCACCTAATCAGCATTGACCCCCTACTGAAGGATGCCACTCCAAAAGACGCAGTGAAAACCGTTGAAGAAGTCCTGCAAGCAGTCGATGTACCTCTGGTAATCGGTGGCTGCGGTGACCCAGTTAAAGACGCTAACGTTTTCGCCGAAATTGCTGAAACCTTCAAAGGCGAACGCTTCCTGCTAAGCTCCATAACCCAAGACATGGATGTGGAACGATGCGCAAAGTTCGCAAAGAAGAACGGTCACGCAGTGTTATCCTTCACTCCTATGGATTTGAACTTGGCACGCGAGCTGAACCGCAGACTCTACGACTTCTTAGCTCCTGAAGACATCGTTATGGACTTGACAACTGCCGCTTTAGGCTACGGTCTTGACTACGCTTTCACTAACATGGAGCGCGCAAGAATCGCTGGCTTAATGGGCGACAATGAACTGGCTCACCCAATGTCCTCTGGCACAACCAACGCTTGGGCTGCCCGCGAAGCTTGGCTGAAAATGTCAGCTGAATGGGAACCCCGCGAACTGAGAGGTCCACTTTGGGAAGTCACCACCGCGTTGACCCTGTTGCTTGCTGGCGTTGACCTATTCATGATGATGCACCCTGCCGCAGTAAAAACCCTCAAAGACGTAACCAACAAACTTGTAAGCGGAAGCAAAGCTGACCCAAGCAAATATGCAAACTGGGTTTCAGTTAAGGCTTAAACTGGAGACGTGACTGTATGAGCAAAAAAGCTGGAACAAAAGAACTCAGCCCAATAGACATCTACAAACTGCTCCCGAAGACTAACTGCAAAGAATGCGGTCAAGAAAACTGCATGGCTTTCGCCACAAAAATCGTTAACCGCGAAATAACCATCGACCAATGTCCACCACTGTTCAAGAAAGAAAACGAGAAAAACTACCTCAAACTCAAAGAACTGCTAAAACCCCCAGTGAAAGAAGTTGTTGTCGGCGTCGGTGACAAAGCCAAGAAACTCGGCGGCAAACTGGTCATGTACCGCCACGAATTCACCTACTTCAACCCCACAGCCATCGCTTTAGACGTAACCGACGAGATGCCTGAGCAAGAAATTGTTTCTCGCGTAAAACGCACCGAGAACTTCAGCTATGAATACATCGGCTACACGCTGAAGCTGGACATGATTGCTGTCCGTTGCACTTCAGGCGACGCAGAAAAATTCAAAGCCGCCGTGAAAAAAGTTGCTGAAACCACAACTCTACCCCTGATACTGTGCACTTTGGACGCCTCTGTTGCAGAAGCAGGTTTGATGGCTACCCCCAAAGCTAACCCCTTACTATACGCGGCAACCACAGAAAACTGGAAAGACATGGCTGAACTCGCACTCATGTACAAATGCCCACTAGTAGTCTCCGCACCCAACGACCTCAACAAACTGGTCTCGTTGGTAAAAACTTTGATAACTTACGGCGTAACCGAATTAGTCCTTGACCCTGGCACCTTCATGAACGAAGGCCTCAGCGACACAATCAACAACTTTACCATGTTGCGCAGAGCGGCATGCAAAGGCGGCGAAGAACTCGCAGGCTTCCCGTTGATGGGTGTTCCAATGGTTGCTTGGGTGGACAAGGGCGATGCAGCTGACGAAATCGTGAAGTGGAAAGAAGCGTACATGGCTTCAATGCTTGTTGTCCGCTATGCAGACGTGGTTGTTATGCACGGCACTGATGGCTGGTCTCTGCTTCCAACAGCGGTTCTGCGCCAGAACATCTACACTGACCCACGCAAACCAGTTGCTGTAGCTCCAGGCTTGAAGGTCTTCGGCACTCCAGACCAGAATTCGCCAGTGTTCTTCACCTCAAACTTCGCACTGACCTACTACACAGTTGCCTCCGACATCGAAAGCGCAAAACTCAACGCCTACCTAATTGTTGTCGAAACTGAAGGTTCCGCCATAGACAGCGGAGTTGCAGGACGCAAACTCACAGCTGAGCGCGTTGCAGACGCCATAAAAGCTTCAGGCGTGGAAAGCAAAGTTAAGCACCGAAAAATCATCATCCCAGGCAAAGCCTCACGCATCAGCGGCGAAATTGAAGAACTCAGCGGCTGGAAAGTCCAAGTTGGACCACGCGACAGCAGCGAGATACCTAAATATCTCGTAGAGAAATGGCAGCCATAAAACTCCCTTCTCTTTTCCCTTTCTTTGTTTTGTTTTAAATTGTTTATAGTTTAACGCTTAGCAAAAGTTTGGACACGCTTTTTGTTGAATATTTTCGAGCAGAAGCCCCAGCAAACCCTTCTTAAACAATCACAACAGAGAAAACCAGCGTTCCTTTCGCATTGGAGTTGTTTCTTTGTTTGCCGCAATCATATTTGGTGTCTATTAGTGATTCTATGCAGTTACCTATAGGGGGCAGGTTGAAAATAGAAAAAAAGGGTAGGGGGAGG
>CALMWK010000147.1 GCA_937873375.1 Candidatus Bathyarchaeota archaeon | reverse complement strand
GAAGAGACTGTGGGCGGAATCGGCGTTGACGTTGGAGGCAAAGACATTTCTGTAGGCAGTTGAATAACATATGTTGCGCTGGCTTGCACCGTTGCTATAACTTCTGTATTTTGAGCAGGCATGTTGGCAAGCACAAACACGACAACCAACGTAGTCGTCAATAAGCCGCTGATAATCATAGACATTTTATTCATGGGAATCCTCCGTGTTGAAATAGGTTGAACGCCATTGTCGGCGGTTTCACCATTTATTTCAACTGTGGATTTCCCTAATTCACTCGTGACATTGTCACCTACGGATTTCCCCAAACGTAAAACCGCCTCAGTTCTGGAGTTTACTTGAAGTTTTTTGTAAACATTTTTCAAATGGTATTCAACGGTACTTGCAGAAATACCGAGCGCCAGGGCAATTTGTTTATTGCTTTTGCCCTGTAAGAGAAGTCCTGTTACTTCTTTTTCACGCTCACTAAACTGGCTTGTATCACTGTTCATTTTTCTAATTTCACTTGGACTATGTGTTGTGCGCCTAACGGATGGGCATTAGCTGCGGTGGGTGGGAGGGTAGATTCGCCGTCGAAACGGGAAAAACCCAAAGCTAGACAAATGCCAAAAAACGCGGCACGTACCCACCGTCAGCTGCATGCCGTGTTAGGTGGCACGCATTAACGGGACCAGGCTTCAGATCAGAACCATGCCTGGGAGCGAGGTCGAAACACAGCGGGCAAACCGACCCTGCGAAAAGACTGCCCGAATTATGACATACTGGCGGGCAAGATGCTACAACCAATTTTCGAGAAAGATCTATGCAGACCATTTGATTCTCAATCTGCCAACGAGCGAAACGAGCCAGATACGGAAAGTAACTCAACTTTGGAAACAAAAGTGATATAGCCAGGACTTTCCGAAAAGATTCCACCACTAAAAAGAAGAGAGCGAGCAAGGGCATACATGGCGGGCAAGGCTGAACGGACAGAGTTTTTCCAATCACTCGAATACGCCTGCGGACCTACCTCAAAAAGAAACCGCGTGCCACCTAACGGTGAGCGTTACCCGCGGGTGGGTGGGATGAGACAACGCCACTTTGCCGGAACCAACTTCGAGTTACGCAAACTGCCCGAAAACGCGGCGACTCCCACCCGTCGGGTGCACGCTGTGTTGGGCAGTTTTGTGCCTACCAAAACCTAAGCCTGCAAAAGAATATTGAGCATTTGACTCCAATAGTATGCAGATTCTAGCATTGCTTTCAATCATTCAGTTTTGCTCCACAATTTGAACAATAATTTACCTTTGAAAACAATGCGCGATTGATAATTGTCTTTCCACACGAATCACAAAATTTAGTCATGCGAAGATTCATGAAAGTTATCAGGGCAATTGCGGGGAGGAAAACAATCAAACCAACAAAATCCATTCCCGTTACAATTATGGAAAGCCCGAAGATAACGCCTATCGAAATTACATACCAAGGAAAGTACTTTTTCTTGAATGCCGCGTTTTTGCTCACGAGAAATACAATCGAGCCTGCTAGTCCAAACGCCACGAAAAGCCCCATTAATATTACAAAAATAATTTCTCTGATTTCATCCATGATTTATACCTGCCAAAGTAACAGAATGATCCTGATGGGCTTCATAATATCTTTATGCTGTTAAGGCAACAGTTTTTTCAAATGGAACTGCCCAACGGTGAGCGTTACCCGCTGGTGGGTGGGACGAGATAACGCTGCTTTGACGGAACCAACCTCAAGCCACGCAAACTGCCTGAAAACGCGCAGACTCCCACCAGTCGGGTGCACGCTGTGTTGGGTGGCATTTGACTTTGGATCAAGACTTTCATCAAAACCTATTCTTGAATCTCACCACCAACCACTGCCAAACCTGAATCATCCTCTGGGTTTGATCCCTGTTTATTGTTCTCATCGAGGTAATCTTTTCTGAAACCCCAATGATTCGGCGGTAAGGCATGTGTCCGAATAAGATTCTCTGCATCTAGATTATCAGACTCCAGCCACCAACCACCCAAGAGTATGCCCGGAAAGGGTTGGTAAAATAACCCTGCCCCTTTTTCATGGGAAATCTTCCATTGCCATTCAAAGACAATCACATCCGAGTTTGCCGAACGTCCTAAACCCGGCTCGGAGATGGGGAATACATTGCCCGAGATGGAGCCAGAAAATTCGTGGCCTTGCCAATCGTATTGCCCCCAAATTGCATTCCCTTGACTCTGGATGGCTAATCGTCCAGTCAAGCCGCGCCATAAACCGCTCAAATCATCAGATCTACTAAACAATTTTTGTCGTGCATGAAACGCTTCCGATTTGCCATCTGAGGCTGGATCAACATCGGATACTAGTGGTGGGCCATAGACATAGGAATACTGACCAAAAATATCGCTGAAACCGAACGATCCTTGCCCATTAAGCCAATCATTTCTAAAGTCTCGGACGCGTTCCAGATTCTTTTTTAGGGTG
>CALMWK010000146.1 GCA_937873375.1 Candidatus Bathyarchaeota archaeon | reverse complement strand
GTTTGTTCGGTCGTTTTTGCTGTGCAGGTCGATTTCGATTCTGCCGATGCGGCCTGTTTTCTGGAGTTCTCTAAGGTCAAGTTCGGGTCCGAATAAACCTTCTGTTTGCCCAAAAACTGCGCCTATAACATCGGGTTTTTCTACTACACCTTCAATTTCAAATCTCGCGTGTATAACATACTTTATGGTAAACGTTTGGGATGTTCCCGTAAGTGTTAGCCTCCTGTTTATGATGTTTTAAGTTTATAGTTAGGTTAAATTTCATGTTACGAGTTTTTCTCGTATGCATGAGACTTTGTTTAACTGTTAACTGATTATTATGCTGTAATACCTTTCTGTATTTAATAATACTTGTGGTACCCAAATACAGTTTCCAGTGTGGGCTGTGAGTTTTTGGGTGGTTTTTTTGTTTTGCTTGGAGCAGTCTATAGCCCCTTATTTATCGAACCAACCAGCTGGTTAGGCTCTGGTTTAAGCTCGCTTGAAGGGTCTTGTTACGTTTTCGATTTTTTCGCCCAGTACATCGATGTTTTCGATTGTGCCTATGCCTTTTTCGTGGGCTCTTCTGATGTGTTTTATTTGGTAGGGGTTCATGCCCATTACGCGGCAGGCGGTGGCGTCGGTTGCGACAACGTCTTTTCCTGTAAATATGAGGTCCATTTTTACGGGTGTGCCGTTGATTGGTCCATTGCCTTCCATACCTACGAAACCATCTATAACTGTGAGGACTGGTTTGATAACGGAGTTTATGTCAACTACCACGTTGCTTATGCCTCGCGAGTGGTATTTGGCTTTGAATTTTTCAGGAAGCAACCCAAACAGGTTCTTCATGCCCAAAGTTACTATGGTGTTGGCGTGTGTTTTGAGTTTTGCCGCGCTAATGATTGCTGACTCTGTGACCAGTCGTGGCACAGTTATGCTGCCCAACGTCTCGCCATCGGGCACTTTGAGCTGGACTTTATCCTTCAAGTGCCGAAGGTTTATGCATTCGACGTCGTGGCTTTGGCACATGTCTTTCATGCCTGTTTTCACGAAGGCTTTATCAGCATTGGTTATGGTAGCGTCAGATTCCACCACAAAAATCGTGACTGGTAAGGCTTTTAGTTTCTCGATTATGGCTTCGACAACTATGGGGTCAGTGGTTGCGCCCGTGTCCCATGTTTTGTCCGTGATGAAGTTTACTTTAATCAGAACTTTACTGTAGCCGTCAAGCGCGGTTTTGTAGTCAATTAAGTCGAGAGCTTTGAAAACTGGTTCGTGTCCACGTTCACCTTTTACTATAGCGACTTGAGAGGACTTCTGCTCAGTCAAATGCACACTTCCGCATCAGCGTAAGCGTTTTCTGAATTTATAGTTTCACCGCAGTGCAGATGGTTTGCTCTCCCGACAGCAGATCTTTAATTCTTTCAGGGTATTTACCGTTGACGACGTAACATGCTACATGGCTTTTTGAGAGAATTTTTGGCAGATATTTGTCCACACTGGTTCGTTTTTCGCGACGCAACAAATCAGCCACCGATATTTCAGGCATCAGTTTAGCATCTGCATGCGTCTTTGGGTCTTTGGTGAAAACGCCGTCAACATCTGTAACCAAAATCACCTTTTTAGTGCTCAGCTTTTCCGCAATGTACGCCGCTATGGAGTCTGAAGTTACATCCCAAGAAGTCTCAAGAGCACCATCCTGAAACATCAGCCTCGAGGGCAAAAAAATTGGAACCTTGCCAGCTTTAGAAAAGCGCTGCGCATCTTCACGCTTATTACACATACAGGAATCGGAAATTAGCTGCGACAATACAATGCCATACTGGTCCATTGCCACAATTGCTAATCTGTGTGCCACTACTGGGGGTAAATTGAATTTTTTGTCGTATTCTCGGGCAGCATCCGCGAATTTGCCTCCTCCAGGCACAACCACTACAGAATGCTCCTTGGCAAGTCGGGAAAGTTCAACGCATAACGCCTTCAGTACCTCAGGGGCTTCGGCTAGGCTGCCGCCGACTTTTATTACTGCGTCCATTTCAAGCTCCTGCCTTCCAGTTTGGTTGCTGCCATAAACGCGACGCCAACAGCTGGTGAAGCCATAGACACAGCATTGTGCATTAACTCTACCATGTTCAAAATTTGTTTAATGCCTGTTTTTTCAGCCGCTTTCCGTGCAAGAAAATCTTTTCCGAGACCCGTAACCACCACGGGAACCACGGTTTTAGCGTTCGCTTTCAGCCGCGAATACACTTGGTTTATGCCTTCAGCAATTTGCTCAACCTGCTTGGAATAAACATTGCTGGCAATTTGCACAATTTCCTGTTCAGTTAACATGTCTGTGTCAGCGCAAACTACCCTTGCAAGCCGCGCCAGCGCGTCACTTCTTGTTTTTCCATGCCCATCCGCGGTCTCAGCAGTGTAATCTGCCGCGCTGATGTTGCCCAAAACCAAATGCACATCGCCAGATTGCGCAAAAAGCTCAGACGAAACACGCACCACGCCGCCTCTCAGCGGAACAGAATTGATTGTGGCAGCCACGTTTGTCCGCAGACTCCCCGTGTAAACAAGCTCCCCATTTGAAAGCTTGTCTAAATCAGTTTTGCCCGCAGCCGCCACCTTGCCGTCAACCACGGGGATTATGCTGGTACTTGTGCTCCCCACATCGACCACTACGCAGTCGCTTATGAACTGTGATGCCATCCAGCCTGTAGCCGCCCAGTTTGCCCCCGCCACCTTCAACGGCTCAGCTTTTGCCGAGTCAACAGACCTCAAAACTGCATCTGTATCCAAAACCATGATTTGTGTGCCCACAAAAACCTGTGCCGCGCAGTCTAATATGTGGTTGACGCCGTCGCGTTTGGTGCGGTAAGCATCAGACAACTCCGCCGTAATGGTTACGGCTACGCAGTCAAGCCTGTTTGAGCCTGCAAGTTCCGCTTTAAGCTTTGAAATCATTGTGCAGAGCTGTTGTGTGTCGCGTTTCCAGAACGGAAAATACTCCAGCGCGGTTCTGAATTCTGTGACTTTTCCGTTTTC
Organism: Candidatus Bathyarchaeota archaeon; assembly: GCA_937873375.1. Classification (GTDB taxonomy): domain Archaea; phylum Thermoproteota; class Bathyarchaeia; order Bathyarchaeales; family Bathycorpusculaceae; genus JADGNF01. The sequence goes on along the minus strand of CALMWK010000146.1, from coordinate 6,728 downwards.
GGTTTTAATGAAGGCGACTTTTGTGTTGGCTCCGCCTATGTCCCAGCCCAAAACAGTTATCACGGCCTACTTGCCTCCGTGGCATATGCGTTGAAGTCGCTCTTTAGCTTCGTGGAGATTCAACTGTGCATCCTGTAATTTTGCGCCATGCGCTTCAACAAGTGAGCATGCTGCTCCTGTTTCAGCAAAGGGGAAAGGCGGAGAAATAACGTCTCTAAGTTGGTAGATTTCAGGCAGAGCGGAAAGGGCTGGTTTAGGTACGGTTACTTTTGAGAAGCAAGAGTACCCTGATAATGACGCTTTCTTAGGAAGTTCACCTTTGAGCACAGCGTTAAGCGTGACTTCGGCAGGATTGAAAAGTGCAACGTTTTGTAGCCCAACATAGGAAGTGGTTAATCGGGGATTAACATCCACTACAAATACGCTGTCTTCTGTTAGGACAACATCAACCCCCACATAGCCTCTCAAGCCACCAAAGGCTTCCACCACCTGCTTAGCTGCTGCAAATGCTCTCGCCTTAAGGATGTTGTCTAAGGGAACTTCTCCGCCGTTATAGCTTGAATCAGCCTCTGGAGCACCCAACGTGACGTTTTGCTTGTTCAAGCTTATGGGCAACGCTTCGCGACCTGTAGAAATTAGGCTGACGCTGGCTGCGGCGCCTTCGATGAACTGTTGGACTATAAACTGGCTGCTTGTGGAGGATTTTTTGGTTTTGTTGACTGCTGTGGCTATTTGGCTGGGGTTTCTGACTAAGCTTAGACCTGCGCAACTGGTGCCACTTAGGGGTTTGAAGACCACCGGAAACCGTAGGTTTCTTTGAATAGCTGCCGTGACTTTTTCGGCGCCGTCAACATCGGTGAAGAGAAATGTTTCAGGGACAGGCAGCCCCAGATTTTTCACATGTGCGTATAGGTTTGCCTTGTTGGCGACTTTCTTTATGCCGCTGGCTAAACAATTCAGCGAGGTTACTCCACTATTTTCCACGCGCTCAACAATCGACTGCAAAACCTGATTGGACTCAGGAGCAATCACCAACGCAGCATCCGCATCTTCAGACGCCTTATCCAGCGCCGTTCCAGCTTCCCCCGAAGAAGAAACAAGCACCACATGGTCAGCATTCAATGGGGGATTAAACGCTGCAAGTCGCGAATCAAGCAAAACAGTTACACTGTGTCCAGCAGCTTGAAAATCTGAACTTACTGCCCGCAGCATGGCAAAGCCTTCACTTAGAATCCCCACGGGTAGGAGTTCGCCTGCCAAACCGCCGCTTGAAACATGCTCATAAACTATAACCCGCAAAGACCAATGTCACCAATTACCGAATCGATGGAAGACATACCGCATTAAATCTTTTGCTTACAAGCCCCTTAACGCAGCTCTTTCAGGCATTCCAGAAGCGCTTCTACATGTTGCCTTGTAGAATGAGGCATCAACACGATGCGCACGCAATCCAACCGCGGCACATACGAAACAAACCAGCCACGCACCCGCAACTTGTCTGTGAGCAGCTTTGAATTCGCGCTACGGAACGCCACGATGTTCAAGGTTGGTCGAAGTAAAACTTCGAAACCCAACGCTTCGAGCTTCGACGACAGAAACGTGGTCAACTCCATACAGTGATGTACGGTTTTCTGGAAGCCTTCGCGTCCCAGTGACTCAAAAACTGCCCACGCAGCAGCAACCGAAGCGCCCGAACGCGTGCCCACAAACGTGTACTGGCTGTCCTCAGTCAAGTACGGCGTCTGTGTCTTGATGCACTCCAAGTATGTGCTGTCTCGGAAAAGGATTCCTCCTGCAGGTATGGTGGACATGCCCATCTTGTGCGGGTCAACAGTAACCGACTGCACACCTTCCAGTTGAAAGTCAAATTCAGGCGCAACATAACCCAACTCTTTCAAGAACGGGAGGACTAATCCGCCGAAAGCCGCATCCACATGCAAATAAACGCCATGCTTTACGGCTATCTGTGAGAGCCTGTCAATTGGGTCTACGGCTCCAAGTTCTGCGGAGCCTGCCGTTGCCACGATGGCTACGGTGTTTTTGTTGATTAGCTGCTTCACATGTGAGGGGCTACCTCTGAAAGCCTCATCTAAGTGGGCAGGTACTGGTTTTAGTTTGAGTAAACTGCATATTTTGTTGAAAGAGAAATGCGCAGATTCAGGCAGAATAACCTCAGGCTCTTTGACGCCTGCGTGGTTTCTTGCTGCAAGCATAGCCAACAAATTTGCCTCTGTCCCACCGGAAACGATGAAGCCAAAGCTGCTTTTGCCGTGTAGAAGCTCCGCCAACGATGAGACAGCTTCTTTTTCAAGTTGCACACTTCCCGAGAAAAGCCCGGGGTCGCCAAGGTTTGCATCACAGAAAAGTTCATGCGCCTCTTTCGCAGCTGGGTGCGGCGTAGTGCACATGGAGCAGAAAATTTTTCCGTCCGCGTATTTTTCATCTTTTTCGTGAGCCTGCTTCAGACGCGCCAAAACTTCAGCTCTGCTTAGTCCTTTGGCTCGCATAACAGACGCCTCAAACTCCGCTTTCACGCTGCTTTTCCGTGTTTCGGACTAGCTGCACAAGTTCCTGAACGGTTCCTCGGGTAATGCGCCCGTGAATTCGGTCGCCAGCAGTGCACGCAGCACCACGCATTCCAACAACGTCAACACCTAACGCGCAAAGGGTAGGTAGGTGCTCTTTTTTGAGTGCGCCTGCCAACGCTGCTTTCAAGCCGTAACCATGTGCCTCGTTGACGAAGGTTTTGAGTTGGTCCACGGTGAGGAAGTCCAGCAGGTTTTGCCCGTCTTTCACTGCCGTATCCATCATGGCAAGGTCGCATTCAGACGCGCTGGCTATCTTAGGAACCAATAGGGGGTCAACAGCGCCCACGCGCTCTGCGTCAGCGTAGCCTGTGGCGACAATTTTAATGGTGGAATCGAAGTCTTTCACGGCTTTGACGACATTCTGCATAAGGTAAACTGCGTCGTCTTTGGTTTTCACGCCGTAAAGTCCTGCTTTGATGTAGTTGACGCCGATGGTTGCAGCGCCCAACGAGGCTAATGCCGCGGTTCCAGGCAGGTTTGGCAGGTCGCCTATGGTGCAGCTCACTTCAATGTTCTGAGGTGTAACTGAGCGGATTCGCCTGATTATCCATGGAAAACTGGCGCCCAACGTGCCTTCCTTTGGGTTTTTGATGTCTACGATGTCGGCGCCGCCCGCTATCGCTTCCAAAGCTTCTTTCTCGTCTATGGGGCTAATCAGCAGCTTCAACGGCATCTGCTCCGTGTTATTTACTCGATGATGCAGAACTGCTTAACCTTAAATCTTTTGCTGCATTCTCGAATAAATCAGAGAAGAGGAAACAAAGTGGAACTAATTCCCGTCATCGACGTTCTAAACGGAATAGCCGTACACGCGGTAAGGGGCAAAAGGAAAGAGTACAAACCGCTCAAAAGTATCCTCTGCGATTCCGCAGACCCAATTGCTGTTGCCTCAGCGTTCAATACATGTGGCTTTGAAGAGCTGTACATTGCCGATTTGGATGCGATTATGGGTAAAGGCGAGAACTTTTCCGTCTTTGAAAGAATCGCGGAGGCGACTGGGTTGCGGCTCATGGTTGACGCAGGCATCTGTGACCTTAACCAAGCACGGCAACTGCTACAACACAAGGTGTCAAAGGTAATTATTGGAACCGAAACCTTGCCAAACCTCGGCGTCGTCAAAGAGGCAATTGAGCGTTTCGGGAGCGACAGGGTCATCGTTAGCCTTGACTTGAAGGCAGGAAAAGTGCTGAGCAAATCCGAATCTTTGCAGTCGATGAGTGCTTTGGAACTTGCGTGCAAGCTTCAGGGTGTTGGGGTTGGCGAGTTGATTGTGCTGGATTTGGCAAGGGTCGGCAGCGGTGAAGGCGTCGATTTTGTACTTTTAGACCAATTGCTAAAAAAAGTGAATATGAGGGTGCTTGTTGGTGGGGGCGTTCGAGACGTAGCTGATTTGGTGAAGCTTAAAGCGCTGGGCATTTACGGCGCGTTAGTTGCGACGGCTTTACACTCAGGCAAAATTACTATGAACGAGCTTCGGGAAATGGTTTAATCGAAAAATTCTGACTAATTTATAAGGGAAGATGGCTTCGCAGAGCAGAGAAGGGGCAGCTACATCTATGAGCCTATTTTCTTTTGTCGTCTAACCACCAAGGCAACCACGAAGATTACGACGCCTGAAATAACGACAAGTGGACCAGGCAAAATGTTAAGCGAACTGGACAACGCAATGCCTGAGATGGCGGAGATGGCTCCGAATATGGCGCTCAAGACAAAGTACCTTGACAGGTTCATGCTTACGATTCGTGCAGCCGCCGCAGGAGTCACCACCAAAAAGCCAACCAGCAAAGTGCCTGTTACCTGTATGCCTATGGCTACTGTGACTGACACGAGAAGCAGGTACAGGAGGTTTGTTCGGGCTACGTTGATGCCTTTGGAGATTGCAAGTTCTTCAGAGATTAAGCCTAACACAATTTTCCTGTAGATGAATCGAGTCAGGAAAACCACAACTAAGGAAACTGCCACAGCTATTACGGCGTAGGTTAAGTCAACTTTTGTTATGTCGCCAAAAAGAGCAGCTTCCAGAGCATCCAAATTGTCGCCGTACAGCAGTATGCCTATTGCCAACGCCAGCGTAAACGCGGCACCCACCAAAGTTTCAAACGACAGTTTAGTTACCCTGCCCAGATGCCAAATCAAAATAGCCGACACAAACAGGAAAATGAATCCACCTAAAAGCGGATTAAAACCCATCAGCACACCCAATGCGAGACCTGGCAACGCAACATGCGACATAGCATCTCCCACTAGAGCCATCTTCTCCAGCACCATGATGGAACCGAGGTAGCCAGCAGAGAATCCAACAGCCGCACCCACAATCAGACTGAAAATAAATGTGTCCAGCATTTTTTCACCATTCAAAATTTACGTATTAGAACACACAATTTCCCCGTAAATTTTCTGCTGAAGCAAAGGCTCAGCAATTCGCTGCGAGTCCCCAAAGAAAGTCATGCACTTGTTTAAGCCCAACAGTTCATCCGTGTATTCTTTTACCAGATGAATATCATGTGTTATCAGCAGCATGGTTATGTCTGTTTTCTTCTTGAGTTCATTTAGCATTACAAAAATGGATTCTTCCCCGCCCACGTCAACGCCGACAGTGGGTTCATCAAACAACAACACGTTTGGCTTGTCAATTATTGCCCATGCAATCAAAACCCGACGCAACTGCCCACCGGACAATACACCAAGACTCTGGTTAGCGATACCTGCATTATTCAGCCTTACTGCGTTGAGGGCGCCTTCAATATCTGCGCCGTTTCGACTGTATGATAGGAATTCCTTCACTGAAATGGGAATGTCTTTCACGCTGATGTTTTGGGGTACATAGCCTATTTTGATTTTCTTTGCCCACTCAATTTTCCCAGTGTACGGCAAAAGATTCAGAAGTGTCTTGAACAGCACAGTTTTGCCCGCTCCATTAGGTCCGACAATCGCCAGCGTGGTTCCCCGCTTGATTTTAAAATTAACCTTCTCCAGAATTATTTGGTTTTGAAGCTCAACTTTCAGGTTGGAAACCTTCAAAAGGTAGTCGCTTGAGTCTTCCATACTAAAATAGAATTTCGAATTAGCTAATATAGCTTATTTACTGCTCGACCTGTTTGAGGCAGACTATTCCGCTCAGCTGGGTTATGCGTTTGCCTGCTGGTGAATCTGCTTTGACTATTCTGGTTTTGACTTGTTTGTTTGCGGCAACCTGCATTAGCCTGTGCAGGCGGTTCTTCTGGCGACTACTGGAAAGATACATATCGGTTAGTAGCAGGTAGTCGGGTTTGGGTTTGCTAGGTTTCCATGGGCTAAAGATGTGGTCTTCTGCCTCCTCCAACGAATACAGCACCAGTGGTTCTTGGCTGGATGTGTTGAGGCGTTTTTCGAGCAGTTCAAGTAGGTTTTCGGTTTCTTCCTCGGTGGTTTGGGCAATTATTTTGCGGAATTGGGGATTTCGTGTGAGAACTGTTACTTCGGCAGGTGTAGTTGCGGAGCCCGTCATTTCACAGACGGTTGTTTTGCTGGGTCCCTGCATGAGCCAAGTGTGATGACTGCGGACGTGTTGGCGGAATTGTTCGGCGTAGTTAGTTCGTGCCGGTGACGCCACGATGATGCTACGGACGCCTTCTTTCATGGTGGGTCTCAAAGCGTTAACTACTGCTTCGTGAAAGTTGTATAGTGCTTTGGGGTCGCTTCGAGCGCCGTTTAGGTGCACAGTTTTTTCGGGTTTGACTACGTTGCTAAAGACCTTCCAGATGGCGGCGTGGGTTTCTTCTATTCCTGTTAAGACTGCCACTGCGTAGCCGCGTCTGTAACTTTTCTGTGGTGTCAAACAGATGCACCGTGCTTTTTCCTGCGCAAAAACAAGACTATTGATGAAACAGCTATAACCGCCACTGCAATTACGAAGGCATACAAGATTACGGGGTCTAATTCGCGCGTTTGCGGTTGCCACATGTTTGTTTGGTCCGCTTTTGTGGTCATGTTGTAATCTGCGAGGGATGTGTGAGCTTCTACCAGCACACCTGTGGCTTGATCCCAGTAATATGTGGTTTCAATTGTGGAAGCGTAAATTATGGTTCGTTCTGCACCTGCCACGGTGACTTGTTTAGTGCCTGCGATGGTGATGTTTCCTTGACGGCTGTCAAAGAAGGT
>CALMWK010000145.1 GCA_937873375.1 Candidatus Bathyarchaeota archaeon | reverse complement strand
CACAGAGGCAACAAACGGTTCTGGTTCAAGATGAAGTCGTAGGCTTCGGCAACGTCGCCGCTGGCGTACACGTCTGGGATGTTGGTTTGCATGTAATTGTCCACTATGATGCCTCGGTTTGTCTTCACATCCGTGCCAACCACGAGTTCGGTGCGTGGGATGACACCTATGGCTACGATGACTAGGTCACAGGGCATCTGCTCACCCTTGGTCAGGACTACACCGCCGACGACATGGTCATCTTCGGGGTTGCCAACTATTCTCTGTACTGACTGACCAGTGACTATGTTGACACCTGCCTTTCGGATTATGCCTTCGACTATGTCGGACGCTTTTGGGTCCAGAATGAGGCTTAGGATTTTGTCTTGCAATTCAACAAGGGTTACTTGGAGACCACGTTTAACGAGGGCTTCGGTGACGCTGATGCCGATTAAGCCTGCGCCGATGACCACAGCTTTTTGTGCCTTAACTGCGTCGATTTTTGCAGCTAAACGCTCAGCATCGCTAATGTTCGTAAATGTGAATACCCCTTCTTTGTCGGAACCCTCCATCTTTGGCACGAAAGGTTTGCCGCCAGTGGCTATGAGAAGTTTTTCGTAGGTGACTTTGTCGCCGCTATCCAATGAAACGGTTTTTTTGGCGGTGTTTAGTTTGACGGCTTTTTTGCCTGTTAATGCTTGCACGTTGTTTTTTGTCCAGAATTGGTCGTCGCGGGTCTTCATTTTTTCAAGGTCTGCTTTGCCGCTGACGAAGTCCGAAATCATGGGACGCGAATACTGCGAGCAAACTTCTTCAGATATGACCGTGATTGCGCCGTCGGGGTCGACTTCGCGTATGGCTTCTACTGCACCTATGCCTGCTGCACAAGCACCAACTATAACGTATTTTGGCACTATGGTTTTTCCTCCTTGCATTCTAAGGCGCCGTTGGGGCAGTTAGCTACGCAGGCTGGAACATCAAGGTCGGTGCAAGCATCGCACTTAGCCACAACTTTGCCTGAGACATCCGCTTTTATGGCGCCGTAAGGACAAACCATAATGCAGGTCCAGCAACCCATACACTTCTCAGCATCATGTGTGACGAGACCCGTTTTTTCGTCTTTCTGCATGGCACCTGTTAGGCAGGCTGCTGCGCAGGGTGCGTCGTCGCAGTGTCTGCACTGTATAGCGAACGAAACGGGTTTGTTCATTTCTAAGCGTACCCGACTGATTGGTTTGGGGCGTTCTCGGTTGTAGGCTTTCACCGCGTCTTTTGACTTGGAATGCTGGACAGTGCAGCTAACTTCGCAGAGGCCGCAGCCCATGCAGTGTTCTTGTTTTGCAATTATTTTCTTCATAACTATTCCTCATGTTGTTTTTTGGTTAGCGTGGGCAGGTGAGCAGAGAAATGTAGAGTTCTACGTCTTTTGTGCATAAAATCGCGTTTGACGTAACCGTTTGTCGCGCTGATGTTATGCATACTTTACACGTGTTCATGGACACTTAATGTCACCTGTTTCTTGGGAGTTAGCTAATGTACGTCTCACATATTCTATATAATAGTAGTGAAAATCATTTATATGTAAGGGTATGAAGTATATACCATATACGAAACATATACACAGGTGAACGTTCATGGCAGAAAAAGACTTAGGATACAGACGAGTCCAATGTACAGGCAGAGGCAGCTACATCATATCCTTACCCAAAGAATGGGTGCAAGACATCGGACTGAAACGCGGAAGCGAAATAGCCTTCAACTTAGAACCTGACTCAACATTAACCTTGGTTCCCAGAAAAATCAAGGAGAAAACCGAAGGCGACGAAAACTCCAAACTCAAAGAGTACTACATCAGCGTAGACCCTCAAGAAGACATCCAGTCAACATTGCGCATGATTCAAGCGTTATACGTCATCAGCGCAGACGTCATACGCATACACTTCAGAGGTACCACAGACATTTCCAAATGTAAAACGATAATCAAAAACTTTGCCCGAGACACCTTTTTGGGTTCAGAAATCATCGACGAAACAGACGACGAGATTACGCTGCAGATTCTAATTAAGCACTCAGAGTTTCCCATAGAAAAAGCCGTCAGGCGCATGGCCATTATAGCTCTCTCCGCCAACAAAGAAGCAATCACGGCGCTTAAAAGTAGTAGCAAAGAAGTTTACCAGAACGTGGTTAATGCACATCATGACGTGAACAGACTCGGGTTGTATGTTGTGCGCCAGTTAAAGTTCGGGATAGAACACAACATGTACAGAGAACTAGGATTCAAAACGCCTAAAGAATTTTTGCTGTACAGAATCATCGTAAACGACATCAGAGACATCGGCGAAAACGCCTTAAACATAATGCATAACTTGGCAACTTTCCAAAAACTAGTAGACGACCAGATGCTGTTCATAAAAGACCCCGTAGACGAAGAAGTGTATTCACAGATGCGCAACTTCAACGCGTTAGCACACCAACTATTCGAAGACGCCACCAAAGCCATGTTCAAACGCGACTACAACGACGCAGAAGCGTTAATTCCTAAACGGCAGGGCTACGTGACATTGGAGAATGACCTCATCAGGCTCATGAGTAGCAAGAAACTGGACCCAAACATCTCCGCGATTCTCAGATTGATGCTGGACACTTCCAGACGCATACTGGACTATGGACAAGATGTTGCTGAATTGACCCTGAACCGAACAGTAGAGGAACTATGCTCCTCGTTCGCCATCAAATAATAGGCTAAACACAAAGCAACCGAAGAAGCATTTCCAGTAAATCTCAGGGTAACGGGCTAAACTTCAAAACGCATACTACGTTAGTTTTTTTGCTCTATTTTCTATAGCTTAGTTGATAACAAAAAAAGGAAAAAGGGGTGTTGTTTTTTGTTGTGCTTACTTGCGTTTTCTTAGGAAGACTGCTGCGACTGCTGCTACGACTATGATGACTGCTGCGGCTGCGGCGATGATATAGATGTCAGTTGAGGGTGCTGCTTCTGGTGGTGGCGCCACTGAAGGCGAAGCGGTTGGAGTTGCAGTTGGAGCTACTGTTGGTTCAGGTGTAGCTGTTGGAGTAGCCGTTGGTTGTGGCGCTGCTGATGGTGCTGGACCTACGACAAAGTAGGTTGTGTCAGAGGAGCCCCAATACGAATTGCTGCCTTCGAACGTTGCAGTTACGTGGTAGGCGCCTTCAATTGGAGGTGTCCACACAATGCCGTATTTGCCGCTTGTGTCAGATGTTGCGGTGCCGATTTCTTGCAGGTTACCGTTGGAATCGACTGCGGTCAGTTTCACTTGCACACCTGTGGCGTCTTGTGGCTTTGGTTTTTGCATGTATGTGTATTCCATCCATGCTGCTTGGCTTGCGTCTGACATTGCTGGTACAACGCTAAATTCGCCGCTTGCTACTTTTGCCTTAGCGCCTGCAGATTGGTCGGTGACTGTGCCTGTTATGACGACACTTCCACCTTGGGCTATAACCGTGGATGGCGCTGAAACTGTGGTTGCGCTGGGTCCTTTGCCTATCGCGTAGAGCGAGTTGTCGTAGTAGTTGTAGTATGCTAAGACGCCGTCTGCAAGAACTGCAGTTGAGCCACCTTGGCCACCGCTTTGACCAGACCAGCTTAGCATCTTGTATATTTCTGCGCCAGTTAAAGCATCGATGCAGTAGATTGAGTTGCCTCTGTACAGTGGGTCGTTTGGTGAGTGTTCGTTGTTGAATGCGTAGACTTTTCCGTCAGCGATAGCGGCTAGGAAGATTGGTCGAAGGCCCCATGGGGTGTCTATTCCGCTGTTGGTGTTGTTGTATTTCCATACCAAGTTGCCGTTAAGGGTATTGATGCATAGGAGGTCTCCGCCGAAGCCTTGGACGTAAAGGTTGCCGTAAGCTAATGTGCCTCTTTGTCCGCCACCTTCACCGCTACCATAGTATGTGTATGCACGTACGGGTATGTTTGTTGGTCCCCAAAGTAGTCGACCAGTGTCAAGGCTGAAGCCTAAGAACTGCATTGTTTCTACGTCATGCATAACGATTACGCGGTTCACTGGGTCTACTGGTGTAGACATTAATCTCCGCGTGAGGTTACCTGATGGTGCGGGGTAGCTTTGTTTCCAGAGTAATTGACCTCTGGTGGCTGGTTTGTCGCTAATCGCCCACAGCGTGAACGGGTCTGGAGTATATTTATCACCTACACCTGGAGCTACTGCGCTGCTTCTGCCAACGATGACGTCACCAGGGAGGACTTGAACGATTGCTGGATTAGAATTGCCCACCAAGTCCGCCGTTACAGAGACGTTCCATGAATAGGCGTTGGCCATGTTGACTGTTTTTCCGTCAGGTCTCCATTGCCAAGCATTAGTGCTAGTGCCTAAGCTTAAGTGCAATCCTTGTTGCTCTGCAGTGTTGTTCCATAAAGCAAGCCAGCCGCTTTTTGCCGTTGTGTTATAGTTGAGTACGTAGCGCACTATCTCGCCTTTGTTGGTGTAAACTTCAGTGCCACCGGGTATGGATGTTTCGTTGAATACCCATTTGCCAGTGTATGCATCAAATCCTTGCCATGTTGTAACGCCTGATGCAGTTGAAGATTGCCACAGGATACCGCCGACTACGCCGTGTTGGTTGGGTGACTCGTAACCATAGAGTTGAGCAAATGAGGGACCTGCAATTGTCGGTGCAGCAGTGGAATTTGAAGTTGTTGTATTCTGTGCAACACTGAGGTAAGTGTTTAGGTCATCTCTGTGCCATACTGCTTCACCAGTTTTCAGATCGAGCGCCGTGTAACCTCCACCTGAGTTTGAGTGCCCAAGAGGGTCACTGTAGAAGAGCATCCCACCAAGGACTATTGCATTGGTGAATCTCCCTTCGTATGAGCCGCCTGAGTAAAAGCCAGCACTAGGAATATCGCTGCCAGTATAGCCACCTAGTAGAGGCCAATTGCCGCCGACAACTCCACCGAACTCAATGGGTTTTGTCCACAATATGTGAGGGCTAGTAGGCCCTGAGCCTGCTACCCAGAGATTGTAAGCGCCGCCTGAGTGGGCTCCGCGTAGCCAGTTTGACGAGATGCTTTCCCAGTGGATGTTGTCCGCTGATATTGGACGCGTCCAGTAACTGGTTGGAAGCGGATATTCCTCAACTGGAGCTATTGGTTGTGTTTGCACAGTGAAGAACTCGGTTACACTGCTGGGCAACCAAGTATCGTTGATGTAGACGCTGTTACTACCGGGGAGGCCGTTTTGTGGGTTGTACAGAGATATTACTTGTCCAGTATAGGTGAAGTCAACCTTGTACGTACCAATTTGGGTAGGGGTGTACAACGTGTATGTTGATCCTGTCGGGTCTGAAACGAACGGACCTTTGTTTTCTATTGTTCCGTCAGGTCTTGTGATCTTTAGGTTGAAGTCGTGCCATCGGTCGCCTGCGTTTCCAGCCGCCGTTGGGGGAGCCCCATGAACCCACATTACAAAAAACACTTGTTGATTGACGCCCACGGGGTTAGGTGAAATGGCGAGGTACGCATAACTTGGAACGCTTATCGGCGGATTGCTTGCGCTAGCAATAGGAAAAACTGCGAGTGCTCCGAAAGATAGGATTAGAGTCAAAGCAATTGCATAAAGGGTTTTGTTTGTTTTTTTATAACTATATTCTTCAGACATGCTATATTCTCCGATTTCTTTCCAGTAGTCTCGTGTACAGATGAGAATTTAAAGTTTTACTAAAATTACACTTTTAAATTGTGCAAAAAAGTTTTACATTTAGTTTTATACATAGTTTTATTCAAATCCAAAACAAAGAAGAAAAACCCAAAAAGAGGTTACCTCTGCGAGGTTGCCTCTATGGCCACCAACAACAAGGGTGCAGTTGAAAAAAGAATAGGACACTTGCCTACAAAGTTTAACAAAGCCCCAAGAAAATCAGGGTTTAATCACGATGGTTATTTTCTCAACAGCTAACGCGCATACCTTACGGATACCTCGCTTGCCACGTTCATAATTAACTGCTATCAACTTTAAATCCTCAAGCAAACGGATTTGCTCACTGACGTAAGCTTCACTAAAGTCAAGCCTGTTAGCTATGGTTGAGACGTCTAAATGCTCTTTTGAAATAAGCTGCAAAATCCTATACGTCGTCGAGTTAAGCGCATCAGCTACCTCTATAGCTTCTGAACCACTCACTGTTAGCTCCGTCAAGACCAAACTAAGTATACGCTCCAACTAAAAATATGGTTATCCACATATAATAATTCACCTATAAAAATATCAAACTACAATTCACATAGTTCAAAGCTATACTCATAAGCTTCAACAATAGTTATTGCGCAGTCTTAGACAAAAAGCTATGATCCACTTAACGGTTCACCCTATAAATAAGGGGCCATAGACTTTCCCAAGCATAACAGTTGCAACTATTTCTTGAAACTCACTGCGGCGTAGCCAACTACGCTTGTTTTGTCGCCTGTTATGTCTCCGCTGGTTCGGTGGCTGAGCAACTCTACTTTTTTTGCACCTAAACCTTTCGCGTAAGTCATCAAAGCCGCAATCGGCGCATAGCCGCACGCGCTCACGTTTTCCCCTTCAAGAATTGAGTAGAATTCTTTATCATCTAAAGCTTCAACTGCTTTGAGCGCAACCAAATCTTTCCTGTCTACACTTGCCTGCGACTCGTAGTGGGTAAAATCTGAAGAAGCAATCACCACAGCGTTCCTCTCCGCCAAAACTTCAACCAGCGCTCTGCCGACTTCTTTGGCTGACTCTAAATCCTGCATCAAAAAACAAATCGGCACAAACTTGAACCTATCACCGTAAAGATACTGCAAAAACGGCAACTGAACCTCAATCGAGTGCTCATGCCTATGCGCAGAATCATCCACATCTAAAACGCTGGTTTCTTTCACTATCTCGTCGGCAACTGCACCGTCGATTTCCACATCGCCTAAAGGTGTACGCCAAAAACCCTCATTCACCACAGACAAGGCGCTACCATAACCTGTATGATTTGGACCAAGAATCACAACTGTATCAGGTTTGCCATCTAAAGCCAACTCGTAATACGCGATAGCCGCAACAGGACCCGAAGCCATAAAACCTGCATGGGGAGAAATAAGCCCCAGAATTTCTCTGGGACCACCCAAGTTAACTTTTGGAAGTTTTTTTGGACCAAAACGGTGCAGAAAACAGGATTCAACCTGAACCTTAAGCGCTTCGGCGTCACCCTCGTAGAACATTCCTGCTACGGTTGGACGCCGAATTTTCGCCATCGGGTTTAGGTGTCCTCCTCATCGTCACGCGAGATTTTTGCTTCAAAGTCTTCGATTGTTACTTTCGGGTTTTGGTCTGCTGGCAATTCGCCTCTTTCACGAAGAACCTGCCTGGATAGGAGCCAGAAGATAATTGCTAGTGCACGTCTGCCTTTGTTGTTTGTTGGAATTACGAAGTCTACGCCTGCGAATTCGTTGTCGGTGCTGCACAGGGCTACAATTGGGATGCCTACGTCAGAGGCTTCTTTGACTGCTTGTGCATCTGCTCTTGGGTCAGAAACTACGATGATTTCGGGGTCTACACGGTTTGGATACTGCGGATTTGACAGCATACCAGGGATAAATCTGCCGATGAGTGGTGTTGCGCCTGTAACTTCGCAGAACTTTTTGACGGGTTCATGCGCGTAGAGTCTTGTTGCTGCCACAGCCACTTTGGATGGTTCAAAGCGCGAAAGGAATTTGCCTGCTACGCGTATGCGGTCATCCGTTTTCTTTACATCTAAAACGAACAGTCCGTCTGGTCTTACGCGGTAGATGAAGGGTTCCATGTCTCGGGTTTTCATTCGGGTCCCGATGTGTATACCAGCTGACAAGAGTGTATCTCGCGGTAGCAGAAGTTCGTCGCCGTCCGCTACTGGAGCTTCTCGAACTGGTGGCGCTTCTGGTTCTTGTGGTTGTGGTTCGGGTTGCGCCTCGGGTTCAGGTTCGAGTTCTGGTTTTTGTAGTTCTTGAGGTTCTGGTTCTGTTTCAACAACCTTACTTTCCTGTGCCTCTTGGGGCTCAGTTTCAGGTTGCGAATTTTTTATTTCATCGTCTGACATTTTGTTTTTCTCCGTTACTTTTAGATTTTTAAATCAGCCATCTTGGCTCGGCTGCCAAGGAACTGCTCAATCCTTATGAGTTCATTTATTTTTGCGACGCGCGCACCTTCAACAATGCCAGTTTTAATCACTGGACAACCGAAGGCTGCGGCCAGATGAGCGATGTGCCAATCTGTGGTGTCGCCGCTGCGGTGTGACATAACGCAGGTGTAGCCGTGTTGTTGAGCGTTTTGGATTGTTTCCAAAGCGTCGGTTAAGGTGCCGATCTGGTTGACTTTGATGATTATGCTGTTTCCTGCGCCAAGTTTGATGCCGTGGCTTAACCGTTCATTGTTTGTTGTGAACAGGTCGTCGCCGCAGATGAGGCAATTCTTGACTTGTTTGGTAAGTGCGGCGAAGCTTTTGAAGTCTTCTTCGTGGAATGCGTCTTCAACATAGGTAAGGTGGTATTTCTCTATGAGTTCTTTGAGGTATTCAAGTTGTTCGCCTGTGTCTCTTTCTTTGCCGTCGTTTGCGTAATTGTAAATTTGCTTTTTCTCATTCCAAAAAGAAGATGCCGCAACATCAACGCCAAAGCCGCATTCAAAATCCAATTCGTTGCCGACTTCTTCGCAGGTTTTCGCCATGAGTTCAAAGGAATCGCTGTCGTCGATGTTGGCTATCCATGCGCCTTCGTCGCTTTTTCCTGCGGTGAACAGTTTATCTTTTTTCCGCAGCGCTTCGCCGATTTTTTTGTGGATTTGTGCGTTTGCGGTTGCCGCTTCTATAAAAGTTTCTGCGCCGTAAGGCAAGGCGAGAAATTCTTGTATATCGGGGCTTTTTCCGCGTGCGTGTTGTCCGCCAGATATGCAGTTGCCAAGCGGGTAGGGCAGAATGTTTGCGGTGCTTCCGCCAAGAAACTGGAACAGTAAAAGGCCATGCGAGTTTGCGGCTGCCTCGGCGTTTGCAAGAGAAACAGCAAAAGCGGTGTTTCCGCCTATAACTTTGAAGTTGGTTGTGCCGTCAATTTCGTGGAGGGAATTGTCGATTTCCTCTTGGAAGTCCGCGTTTAACCCAGCAAGTTCAGGAGCGATAAGTTCGTCGACTTTTTTTACGGCTTGGTCTACGCCACCTGTTGGGTAGTAAACGACCTCGGCTTTTCCGCGGCTTTTGCCTGCGGGTGCTGCTGCGCGTCCGAAGCCTGAGGTGGTAACTACGTCGACTTCTATGGTTTCTTCTCCGCGGTTGTTGAAGATTTTCCTAGCTATGAGGTCTTCGATTATTGACGACACGCGTTTTT
The DNA here is from genome assembly GCA_937873375.1 of Candidatus Bathyarchaeota archaeon. Classification (GTDB taxonomy): domain Archaea; phylum Thermoproteota; class Bathyarchaeia; order Bathyarchaeales; family Bathycorpusculaceae; genus JADGNF01. Next base: position 431 of record CALMWK010000145.1, on the reverse strand, counting down.
CCTCAAGGACTATAGCATCTTTTCAGGTCTTATTTTAGGTTTCGGATAGGGAAACTGGGGGTTTAATGTCGCATTTGGTGAAAAACTGCGTGTTTTGTTTTTCTGTTTAGTTGTTGATGATGGGTTGGTTCCTATTTTCATCAACTACTTAGAGATTGTTTGGCGGATTGTGTTTTGTTGTCTGGTTTGATTGCGGGGTCTGTGTTGGTTGTGCAGGCAGGGATAAACAGATGCTGTGCTGTATGCTGCGAGGTTTTTTCGCAAAATGCGCCTTAAGAAAGGTTTGCTGGGGCTCTGGCGGACGGAAAGGTTTTTGGAGAGATAATGAAAACCCTTGCTGCTACCACTTTGAAAGGTGGAACCGCCAAAGCCCACTCAGCCCATTTTGCTCTCCAAGGCTTTTCTTTCACAAAAAAAGAAAGAAAGGAAAA
>CALMWK010000144.1 GCA_937873375.1 Candidatus Bathyarchaeota archaeon | reverse complement strand
AAATGTAAACGGTTTTCGCCCAAGTCTCCATAGAGAAAGACACAGCCGAATTCGCCAAATCTTTAAGCTGCTCAAACTCCAAAAGAGCCTCAGCACTCAAAAGCTTCTCGTAAACAGGCAAATACGCACCAAAACTTTCTTTGTAGACCTTCATCATGTTCTGCAAGTCTATAGGAACTGGATTCTGCAAATTAACATGCACTTCTTCACCCACCATATCCACCTCAGAAACGCCACTTGCCTGCTGCCACACCGCTTCATATTGCTCTGCACACGTGAACATGGTGCCTACTACTTGCCTAAACATAGGCGCCAAATGTTTCGTTGGGTCTTTCTGGTCATGGTCTTTAATTCCCAAAAACGCCTGCTTCACCTCAAACCCCTTCGCCAATGCAGTGTGTGTCTCAAAAATGTCTATGCCAAAACTGTGCACCGCAGGCAGATTCCACATCTCAGAAGCCAGCAGTTCCTTGACTAAGTCTATGGAAAGCCCAAAATCGCCCCCAATCGGCTGCCTAAGGTCCTTGCCATAAAGGCTGGCAGTTACAGGGTAGCAAAGGAAGTTGGTTATGGTTCCGTCGTACTTGCGTCTATTGTAAAAGGGAACCACCAACCCAGTTCCCGACAACGTAGGCGAAATAAGCAGCTTCATCCACTCAGGAGTTATGCTACGTAAATCTGAGTCAACCAACGCAACCGCTTTGACATTCAGATATTTGGCGGCTTCAAATATGGCTTTGATGGCTGTGCCTTTACCTGAAATACCCATGTAAATTGCTGGAATCAACTCCAGCTTGGTTGGGAGATTAACCGTTTTGACTGAGGCCAAGGTTCCGTCAACCGAGTTTCCGTCAGAAACAAAAATGACTGAACGGTAATCTGGAAAATAGGTTACAAGTCCTTTTACAACTTGGGATATAACAAAACTCGCAGTGAGCACATTGTTGTACGAAGGAATCCCAACAAGGATATCTGCTTCCTTGATGGCCTCGATGTGTCTGCAAGCGTCTTCCGACAAAGCTGAATCAGCATCTCTCTGCATACAAAGTCACATCTGAATTAACCAAATAAAATGAAGCCAGTTTTTATTAATTTATTGCTACAAATCCACGCAAAAAAACATCTGCAAACGCTAAATTTACAAAAAACTGCTACCCCCGAAAAAGTTGCAGAAACGAAAAGGTGAAAAAGGACAACGCACTGAAGTATTGTTAATCACAAAAATGGTGAAGTTTGAATGAGCGACGTAGATATGGCAACTATACAGTTAAGTGGAGAAAAACAGAATTTCATCCTCAGCAAAAAAGACTTCAAAACAGGAAGCAGAGGATATCACGCGCAGGGGAAAA
>CALMWK010000143.1 GCA_937873375.1 Candidatus Bathyarchaeota archaeon | reverse complement strand
TTACGTTATCGCCTTTAAACATTTACGCGCCTGAACGGTGGACACGTTACTCGCAGTGAACTTTTGGTTGACTGTCAAGTTTAATCTATATATAGAGGGGGGGTAGGTCACGCAGAGCAAAGTAGAGCCGACAACATTATGAAAGAAAACTACACGATGTTCTTTTTTCGCTTAAGAAAGGGTACAGTGGAATAACCTTATGTTTCAGCGGCAAGAGTGTACTCTTATGTTTCACGTGGAGAAAATGCAAGCTGCAGACTTCCCATTCGCGGTGGAACTTGCCAACACCATGAACTGGAGCATGACAACTGAAGATTTTGTTTTCAACGTGAAACTGGAACCCGCTGGCTGCTTTGTGCTATTTGATGACCATGAACGTGTAGGCATAGCCACCTCCATTAGTTATGGGCGAGTTGGCTGGTTTGGCAACCTCGTAGTCGCCGAAGCGTACAGGGAGAAGGGCGCGGGAACACTTCTTGTGGAACACGCCGTAAACTATCTTAAAAGCGTGGGTGTTGAGGCGATTGGGCTTTACGCTTATCCACATCTCCTTGGCTTCTATGGCAAGTTTGGCTTCAAACTGGACGTGGATTTTTTGGTTTTAAAAGCAGAAAAAGTCTCATCTGTGGATGAAGGGAAACTGGAAAAAGTAGAGAAACAGAATTTGCCTGCGCTATCGAACTTCGACGGGCGATGTTTTGGAGCTTCCAGAAAGAAACTGTTAGAGCAGATTCTTCTCGGTAAGGGTAACTTGTGTTATGTTTCCATGGAAGAAAGCGAAGTGGTTGGGTATGTTGCCGCGAAGGTTTCTGGCGGGTTGGCTGAGGTTGGTCCGCTGGTTTGTCGTGGAAGCCGCCGCGAAACAGCCACAGATTTGCTCAAAGCGGTTCTTGCGAAGCTAAACGGCACTGAAGCTTTCATGTATTTGCCAGCATCAGAAAAAAACCTCGTTGAAACTGCTGTTAACACTGGTTTTCAAGAACAGTTTCGGTTAGTGAGAATGTTTTTAGGTTCCCATGCCGCTGAAGAATGCGTGTACATTGCAGAATCTCTGGAAAGAGGTTAAATGCTAAATGCCTGTTGACTTATGTCGCTTATTTGTGGATGACTTCCTGAAAAACTCGTGGAATGCAGTGAAAACCCTAGTTGAATCCGTGGCAGCGTTTAAAGCGGAAAACAGGAAGCCCGTGTCCCTGTTCACGTTCACAGAGACAGAGAGAATCAACCGAACCTTTGATGGGAGCCATTTTTTCCTGCGTGGCTCCGTTGAGTATTCTAATCCGCAGTTGACCGTGGAGGAAGTGCAGGGCGTCATCGGCGCAAAGATGCTTGAGGTTTCGGGGAACTATTTTCTCAACTATGGTTTGCGTGAACCTGAGCAAACCGATTTTGCGCAGATTTGCGAGCTACTCAAAAAGCCCTCGGATGGACGTATTGTGAGTTTTCTGCTAAACACTGATGATGTGGAGCCTGACAGGTACAGCATGAACCCGCTGCGGACTTCGATTGTGAGCAGTGGACAGAGTGCTTTTCCAGCAGCAAACGTGAAAACCGATGCGCTGCGGATTGACGCACAATTCGTGGAAAAGTACGATGGAAAACTTATTTCCCAAAAGGAAGCCGAACTGCTGCAACGGCAGCTTGACCTGTCAAAGGGTTCTTATTTGGATTTTGTGGATTCAGTAAAATTTGCCCAGTTAACTTTGATTTCTGAGGTTTTCGGGATGGATTTGTGTCTTCCTGCATTGCGTATGCCCCTAGAAACCCTGAAAAATGAATCCGCAGATGGCTTAACACATCGCCTAATCAGCGAAACTCACAAAAATTATGATACCGTAGCACAGGTTTACGCTTGCATGGGACGTAGCATGAATAAAAGAACTACCCTTCTGACAGTACCGCACTCCACTAAAGGGTTTGGTAGTAAACGTGCTGCGCGTGGCAGGCTTCATTTTGATGATTCAAAACTTGAAGACGTTAGCGTGAAGTATCAGGACACGTTGCTTTACCCAAATGATATTGACCCAAATGATGTTTCCGTAGCTAAATGCACCGATAATCTCACAGTGGATGCTGAGAAGCTTGCAGGCTACAGTTTTGTGGAGACCCCTTCTTCACCACAGTTTTTCCTGTACTCTCTCGGTTCACCTGAAGATGCAGCCCTGTGGCATGGCGTAGGCGCGTATGCTTCCCCCCAACTGCTACAAAGCTGCGCACGAATTCGTGGCGCGTGCAGAAGTGGACAGTTGTTTAAGGACTTGAAAGAGAAATATTGTGCGCGGACGGATGAGCCGTTGCAGTTGAACCTTACACCTGAGGGTATGTGGGGTCATCCAGTGCACGGCAATATTGATGCAAGCATCGGCAGCGTCGAGAAGCCTCTGGATTTGGCTTGTATGGGCATGAAAATTGAGCATCTTTCAATATTCAAGTAACCCCTAAAGGAGTACGGGTAACATGGCGTCGTGGATGGAGTATTTCGCGTGGAAGCTTTTTCGCCTACTCCGAAGACTGCACATGCAGGGTATTCTGCGTTTGGTGACGCCAACGCGGATGTTTACGGATTACTTTAAGGGCTTCGAAAAAGTAGACGCTGTAAAAGGGATTTTCGGAGAGAAAACTGGGGAAATTTTGGGCAACTTGAAGGTTGAGTTCATCTTTTTCGGCTACATGGGCGTTGACGGCGCTGATGGGCACTTGATGGTTAATGAGCGTTATCTGAACAATGGTGATAAAGAAGACATTTACCTTGATGTCATCCACGAGTTGGTGCATGTTCGGCAGTGGTTGGAGGGCAAGGAGCTTTTTGACCCACGATACGACTACGTTGATAGACCCACAGAAATTGAAGCTTACGCATACACTGTTACCGAAGCAAGAAAACTGGGCTGGACCGACGCGCGCATCTGTATGTACCTGAAGACTGAGTGGATGAGCGACGAAGAACTGAAACGTTTGGCAAACAGCATAAACGTCAAGTGCCGCTGAAAATGGGCATTCCACTGAAAAGTACCCATAAAAAGAAAATCTGTCAAAATAGAAGTAAGCACGAAGTGTTGTCCGCACTTTCCTCTTTTCTTTTTCGTTTAGCGTTATTCTTCTTTGACTTCGCCCTTAGCCTTTAGTTGCTCGTAGTATACCTTGCAAGTGTTCATAGATACGCCGTGGCGCTCGCAGAACTTGGTCAAAACTTCCTCCACGGGTTCCCGAGGTTTTTTCTCCTGAATCATTTCTTTGAGTTCTTCAATGTGTTGTTTATCCTTTTTTTCAGTCATTTACGGGGTCCTTCTGCAGCTACATCCTACTGCACGGTAAGGGTAATGTGTTTTGGTTTCAAAAAGATTTCGCACACAACAGCCTTTCGGAAAACACCCTGCTTTTATCTCTGCTTATCCAGTTTAGCATATGCAAACGCCAGTCCAGTCCACAATGCAAAACTAACTTCAAGCGCAAAGTTATCACTTAGTAACTTAACCCAAAGATAACGGGCATTTTTGCCCTTTTCAGGTTTTTCGTGGTAAGTCTAGTGGGTCTCGGCTTTCTTTTTCTTGCTGGAGAAAACGTATTCAACGAAAGCTAAAGCTAAACCGCCTGCGCCTAGACCGACCCAAAGCAGTATTCCGGCTATGTCAAACATTAATTTACACCTCGTATGTTAGTTTTTGTTGGCTTGGCTTTGACGACTTTTAAAGTTTTAGTCGTGCCTGAACCTTTTTTCGCAATATAGCCTGTTAATTTTTTTATTGCCATCACTTTAGTCATTTGTGTTTTGAGCGCAAACATAAACTGTAATCTACGCTGTTTTGCCCTTTGCGTCGATATCCATGGCTAAGAAAAATTCAACTAGGCTACTTTCTGTTTCCTGCCTCATTTTCCGCTTTGTTGTCTTCAATTCCTGTTCGCCTGTGTCTATTGCAGTTCCATTGTGGGCACATTAGCGGTTTAATGGTTTGTCTGTAACTTTCATTACACAAAAAATACACATACAGGGCATTTATGGTGCAGGTTTACGAAGCGTTAGCGAAAGCTCTATATCTGTTGATGAAAATTCCTTCTCGAACGAGCACAGGTGGGCCCGTAGCTCAGTCAGGCTGGAGCGGCGGACTCTTAATCCGTAGGTCGCGGGTTCAATTCCCGTCGGGCCCGCCATATCCAATTCGTGTTTAGAGAAAAAGTCTTGTTTGTTTTCTGCTCATTAATATTATACTTTTTTGCTCATCTTTTACCTCAGCTTTGAGGTTTTTTCTTTTCAAAAAGAAAAGTTGTTTACTGAATAATGCACTATTTTCGGCTCTCCACCTTTTAAGGCTTTAGTTCTAGGTCTTCACTGTAGTATCTGTCCTCGTGGGCTTCTTCTTCGGACTCTTCTTCTGCCTCTTCTTCAATGGCTCTTTCTCTGGCACCTGCCGCTCTTGCCCTGTCTTCTGCTTCACCTTTTGGGGGAAAAGCATCGTCCAGCCATGCTTTGAACTGTTTTTTTGTTTCAGTATTGGAAAATGCCCACGCGCATAATTCAGAGATGACGCTGTTTAGGTCAACTTGGTGATCTTTTGCTAACTGTTTCAGGAAGTGTTCCCACTTTTCAGGAATAGATATTGCTGATTTACTCATTTTTTCTCACCACCGTTTTACGTCGTGTAAAACAAAGATTAGAGTTCAAACACACTGAGTAATAATTATTTCAATAGCTCAATGCTTTCTTCAAGTTGCATTGCTACTTTGACTCTTAAAAGAAATATGTTGAATGCTCGATATAAACCACTAGAAAACAGCGACTATTTTATTTTTAGCAGAAAACACGGGGCATTGCTTAATCAATTAGTTAAGCAGTATTGTATCAGGTGAATTGTACGACGTGGTATGCAATAGCTTTTGTTATAGTTGTCATTCTTCTGATGATTGCAACTGGTTACTACCTATCTAAGAGTTATTTTAGGGAGTACACCTATGATGCTCCATCCAAAGCATGATTGCGCGGAATTACATCTGTAGTTACTCTGAATTAATTTATAGTACGCTTGTCGCTGTAGCCTTACAATCACATATGCTTAATTCGGCAATAAACGACCTTTAGATAGAGGTGATAGTAATGCCTGAAGAGAAGAAAAAAGTTGAAAATGCTGCTGAAAAAACTGGAGAAGCAGTCGACAAAGGCATCAAGAAAGGTGCCAAAGCTGTAAGTGACCTTGGAAAGGGAATAAAGAAAGGACTCAAAAAAGAAGAATAGAAAGAGCAAAATTCCCATTTCTTACAAAAACAAAAAAGAAAAGTACTTGTTTTTGTTAATTTGAATTCACAGATTTGTGTCCAATTGATTTTGGAGGATGGCGCGGGTTTCTAACTATTCTGGTCAAGAAAAAAACACTCGTCATTACGTAGAAACATTTTGGCTGGGGATGAGGATCTATCGTGGCTTAATCTCAAACTTGTTTGGCGTAAAGGTTCCTCTGTTTTGTGGACACAAGTTGACCTATAACTGCAATCTCCGATGCAAAATGTGCCCATTCTGGCAAAGATCCACCCCAGATTCAAGTTTGGAGAATGAAAAAGCAATTCTGAAACAGATTTACGATTCTGGGGCATGCGGAATTGCGTTTGAAGGAGGGGAACCTCTGATGAGAAATGACTTGGTTGAAATTCTTGCTTTTTCTCGTTCTCTGCCTTTGCATACCAGCATCATCAGTAACGGTACTCTCCTCGAATCCAGAATAGATGAAATAACGCCTTACATCAATGGTGTCGTTTATGTTTCGCTGGATGGCTTAGAAAAAACCCATGACGCAATCAGAGGCGTTAGTGGCTGCTTCAAAAAAGCAATACGAGGCATAACGACAGCCTCCCAGAAAGTTCCTGTGACAATCAACACGACGATAATGGCTGAGAATCTTCATGAAATCGAAGGCGTGGTGAAGCTGGCTAAGGAATTGAATGTCAGAATATCCGTGGCTGTAGCACATGAGTATTGTAATGCCAAAGCGGCTATGCCTGCAGTGGAAGAAATCGTGGAGATAGCTGGAAACCTTGGTGAAATGAAAAAGAAAGGGTATCCCCTTGTGAATTCAATGAGCTATTTTAAAGTCATGGCAAAAGCGAAAAACTGGAAGTGCAAACCTTGGGCATTAATTAACGTGGGTCCAGAGGGAAATCTGGTTCTGCCCTGTTATGTTCGGAATGGATATGCAACCAGCGTTTCAGTTCTTGAAACCAGCATCAAAACCGCAATTTCTGGATTTAACTGGAAAGAAACGCAGAACTGCCAAGAATGCAGTCTTCATTGTTACGTGGAGCCTTCTTTGGTGCTTTCACGAGATTTTAGAACTTACGCAAATTGGGCTTTTCGACTCAGCATCTGAAATGGGTATATATAGTCACTTTCGCTTTAGCTCTATGGGTTGAAGGTTATGCCGAAATGTCCAAATTGTTCAGCTCATATGAAAGAACCTGATAAGGAATGGAACTTTGGGCGATTCAAAGTCAAAATGTATAGGTGCACTAAATGTGGAAACCAATTCAGGGAATATTTCATGGAAAATACTCTGAAATTTACGTTGAGCGCGCACAACGGTGGTTTAGGCAAGATTAGGGCAACCAAAGAAACAATGGACAGGCACAAAAACCATCAATAACCATTTCTACCTTGTAGATACCACTTGCTTTTCTTTGTTCATTTTATTTCCTCGTGCGCTAGAATCCTAATATGTGCTATCTCTGTTCTTTCTGCAACTGTAGTCTTGCTGCAATTTCTTTGGAGATCTTTTCCAGCCCCTTTGCTAACTCTGCGCTGTCAACCTCGTCTAACGGGTATAAATTGCCCGCTTTGTCGATGAATGCAAGCTCCAACTTTCTGTTTCTATCAACCAATGTTTCACCCCCATCAAAAATCTAATTATTTGACATGAGCTTTTGTAATATGCTGCTTTCAGTTAATATGGCTGGATTTAGAAACTTTTTCAACGCCACATTCTGAAACGGGAGGACCTCAGCTATTAGCCCCTCACGCGACCTCATCCTGCAAAGTGTCGAGGCTAGCTGGCTTTCCCCTAACGCCTTTCTGCGAAAGGAAACTTAAAATGGAGTTATTAGGAGGTGACGGGGGACGTGGCTTAGTCTTTTTTGAAGACCCATGTTTTTATTGCTTCTTCGACAGCACGGGATAGGTCGCCTTTTTTCCCGCCAAATCTTTCTACAGTTTTCAATCTGAGCTGCTTTTCCAGCTCATCCGGGAGATCCACGCTGATTCGACCCATATTCAATCACCTATTTTTATTAGAGTTTTATGCACGATTCCCACGTGTCAAACATCTTTCCAATAAGCGAACTGCCAAACGCCCAATTTTATTCTTGTCTCTGTCATCATTTTTCATCCACTCTAACTCGCTTATCTGCATAAACTGTTATGTGCTTACTAACTTATAAACATATTGACTTAAGATATTATTAGCTGAGTATACGTTACTATCACAGACTTAGCGCACTTGCGGAAGATTTAAGCTCTAAGTTCTCTATTATTGTAATAGCTAAGTATAGACAAGGTGTTTTGTGTATGGGTTACTCAAGAAGACAGGGTGGTAGTTATGAGGGAAAACGCGGTCATGGCAAGGGCTTTAAGCGCTGCCCCGTCGAGTTGGGAGAAGAATTAGAAGTAGAAATCACGGAATTGAGCCCAAAAGGGGAAGGCATAGCTAAAAATCAAGGCTTCATAATTTATATTGCCGACGCAAAACCTAGAGACCACGTAAAAATAAAGATCACCCGGATAACTGACATGGCAGCAAATGCAGAAATCATCAAGTAGAATCAACGTTTAATGATAAGCATATGGCCTTTGTGCCAAAAAAAACTGTGCTAACGGGTTTGAACCGTTTTTTATCAATAGGCTAAAACGCTCAAAGTTGTATTCTTTTACAGTAACATTCCTGGCAGTAGATTAATTTGCTTGCATCATGTTCCGCTGAAATCTGAAATTCTAAGTTACACTCAGAGCACACTGCCTTGTATTTTTCCGTGTAGACAAACATTCGGTATATCAACTCCTTAGATTGAACTTTGCAAAAACCGCTCTTGCAAGCTTTAGTGCATATGAGCGCGTCACTAATAAACCCGCTTACAACTTTTTCAGGTCACAGTGTGATTTCTGTCATACTGAAAATTTATTTGCATGTGTCCCGTAATAACTGGCAAGAGGCACACGAGTTGCCAACTTTTAGCCAAATACACGAAAAACTGTTTTTGTTAGCCAAACCTTACTTGGACAGGAACGATTTTGGAGCAAGCCACACCCAAAGAGTCCTCAGCATAGCCCAAACAGAGTTTACAATTCCGCCCGAAATAGCAGACTTAACCTTTGCCTCCATAATTCTCCACGACATAGGCGGCAGCACCATAAAAGACCAATACGAAAAAGGACCAAAAATAGCTGAGACGCTGCTTCGTCAATTAGGCTACGCTAACGACTTCATCAACAAAGTTTGCGAAATCATAAGAACCCACCACAACCGACCCGACAGTCCCTCTGAGCCATTCAAAATCCTCTATGACTCTGACCAACTCGTCAGGTTCTCAAAAGAAGAATTCCCCTACTACGAGTCAACGCACCAAACCAACTGGGACGCAATTATCCAAAAAATGTATTCAGTTAAACTTAAGGAAAAAGCAAGAAAAACCCTGCAAGAAAGAAAAACCAGTTAAATTTGCAGGCTGTGCTTTGTGTTGATTACTTCTCTTAGAGTACTCTGGAGTGTTTTCCCGATGTCCTCCATGAATATGGAGCGGCTCTGAATTCCCTTCTGAATGGCCCCTGCCGCAATAAAACCTGCCCCAATCATTTCGCTTATAGGCGTAGGTTCCGGAAACACTACTAAAGCCACTCCTATTTCTATAAGTCTGGATTTGTTGCCTTCACGCCACAACTTCTTTGTACTCGCTGCCTGCTGGATTGCGCACTTTAGGGTGTTGGTTGCTTCTTTTTTGTTTTCGCTTAGTTCGGTTAATGCTTTGGTGGCTGTTTTGATTTTTTCTGCCTGTTCCATAGTGGCGTCTCCTCGTTGTAGTTTATAGAATGGTTTTTGAGTGAAAAACTTTTAGCTGAAAAAATGATGGTGTCGGCGTCTTTTCGGCGTCTACACTTGTCTAGTATTTGCGTGCGTGCCGTAAATTCCGTTTGTTCCACATGGCTGCTTTTGCATCAAACAGCGAAAACGCACAACAACTTCATTTATATTAGCTCAGGTCTACACCGCGCAATCATGTCGTTTTTCACGTTGGTACGGGTTAAACGTACCAAAAATAGCACTGCAGTTAAAAACGTAACTCAAACCCCCCAGAAACCGAAGGGGAATTTCTCTGGGGCTAGTAAAGTGGCGTCTCTTCAGAGGTTTTCTTTTTCCTTAGCACCATGAAGAGGAAATAGCCTGTTACAGCTATGAACGCAGCTGCCACACCAGTTGCGAGGTACATAAGAATGCTGTTGGTGCTGTTCTGCGACTCCAAATCGCTGACTTGCAACTGTAAACTGGAAATTTGTAGGCTAAACGTGTCCACTATTGATTGCAGATTGGTGCTGTTTAACTGGAGGTTGTTAACTTGTGCTTGTAAATCGTTTGCCTGGTTCATAAGTTCAGTGTTGTTTCCATTAAGGTTGTTAACTAAACTTTGCAGCGCCGCTTTATCCAATTGTAAATTAATTACATCCAACGCAAGCTCGGTATTGTTCACTTGCAGGTCATTCACTTGGGTTTGCAGGTTGGTTTTTTCAGTTTGCAGATTGTTAACTTGTGCTTGGAGAGCGGTTTTTTCAGTTTGCAAAGTGGTTAATTGTGATTGGAGTTCTGTACTGCTACCGTTTAAAACGGCAAGTTGAGCTTGAAGCGCAGAGTAGTTGCCCTGCAAACCGTTCACTTGAGCTTGTAATGCCACTTTTTCGTTGGTTAGATTGCCCACTTGGTTTTGAAGGTTCGTGTTATTAGCTTGTATGACGTTTAGCTGATTTTGCAGACTGTTAAGTTGGACTGTAAGATCGTTCACTTGAGTCTGTAGCTGGCTGACTTGTGTTTGGAGTTCCGAGTAAGTTGGGTTCTGAATTAACCCCACTATGAGATTCGAAAAGTGTTTAGTGCCTACATCAACCGTTGCATACACATAAGCGTTATTGAGGGCATCGGTTGGTATTGTAACGATGAATGGCTGGTTGAACGAAGAGCCAGTTGTCCAATTCTGAGATGCCATTATGTCTTGGTCAACAAGAGGCCGTATGGTTTGTGAGGTAATATTCACCCACAGTCTAAAGTGTGCGTTTCCAACCATGTAATTGTATAAAACTATAGTGACTGCAAAAACCACGCTGTCTCCCTGTTTTAGAGTGCTTGCAGGGCCTGTCACAGTAACAGCCATCGATGTAGATTCATTAAAACTGAAATTTAGCGCCTCTGCGCTGGGCACCATCATTATTGATGCTAAAACTATTAGCGCCAGAATACTTACGAGTACCTGTCTTTTATTTATGGTTTTCATGTGTCCGCGCCAGTGTTCACGATATTCTCTGAACCGCTTTTAATGTTTACGGAACAGCACAGATTAACCGTTGTGTGTACCGCTCCGTATATACTGGTTCAGTTGGGTGCCGTTTAGGTTTTCCTATAGGAATCGCCGCGGGTCCGTGTCAATGTCCACTATAGTAGCCTTGTTCGACGAAAGTGCCCTGTCAACTGCGGCTCCAAGCTGACTTGGCTCAGTCACTTTAATTCCAACTCCTCCTGCATGTTCAGCGAAGTCTGCAAAGTTAAAGTCATACAAATCGGTCTGCGCGCTCGGGTAACCTTCAACCTTCTGCTCCTGCATAATCATACCCAAACGTTTGTTGTTCATGATGAAAATTTTGATGGGCAACTGGTACTTCAAGGCTGTTAAAAAGTCACCCATCACCATCGTGAATCCGCCGTCGCCTGTTATGCACACGATTTGCCTGTTGGGGTAGACGAGGGCTGCTGCCATAGCTCCGGGCAAGCCAAAACCCATTGATGCCAGTTGACCGCTCATCACCATCTTCTGTGTTTTCTTCATCGAAAAGTTTCTTCCGAACCACCAGCAGTTCTCACCCACATCTAGGGATATGACGGCGTCATATGCGACTTTTTCATTCAGAACTTTCATGATGTACGGGGGCCTGATGGGCTTTGCCGTTGCGTCTGCTTCGCGTTGAAGTTGTTGGGTCCATTCTTGTTTTAACCGCGCAATTTCGCTTAAGTATGCTGTATTTTGTTTTTGCTGCACTTTTTCGGTCAGTTTTGGTATGAGCACGACGCTGTTGCCAAGCAACCCCACTTCGACAGGGTAGGTTTTGGCAATCATCTTCATGTTGATGTCGATTTGCACAGTTTTCTTTTCAGGAAGCTGGGTCATCTCGCTAAAAGAGGAACCGATTACTACGAGTAAGTCAGCTTTGCGGACAAGTTCTGCAGAAGTGGTCGAACCCATGCCGCCGTGGCTGCCCACGCTCAGCGGGTTGTCTTCGTCGATTACGCCTTTTGCCCTGAAAGTGGTCACTATCGGCGCGGAAATTTTCTCGGCTAACTTGAGCAGTTTGGTTCCTTGTCCTGCGGCGCCAAAACCCGCAATTATTACTGGGCGTTCCGCTTGGTCTACGGTGTGTGCCGCTCTCTCGATAAGGGCATCTTCTGCACCAAACGCAAGGTTAGGCATTCGTCCTTCAAGCGGCTGAATCTGTGTGTCGTAGGGCAACTTCTGTACATCATTAGGGATACCTATGTGGCTGACCCCGCGGTCAAGCAGTGCATGCTTTAGGGCAAGCGTTGCCAGCATGGTGGTTTGGTCTTCAGCCATGAGAATCTTGTTGTAAACGCAAATGGGTTCAAAGAAGCTGTACTGGTCAATTTCCTGAATGGAACCCGGTCCGATAAGTTGCCGGGCAACTAATCCTGTCAATGCGAGCACTGGCGAATGGTCCAAGTTTGCGTCGTAGAGTCCAGTGGCGAGGTTGGTGGCTCCTGGTCCTGAAACGCCCAAAACAGCCGCGACGTGACCCGTGAGTTTGCCGTAGGCTGAAGCCATAAACGCTGCGACTTGTTCATGTCTCACTTGGATGTACTTCATTTTGCTGTTTTTCCTTACAGCGTCAACCACTCCCAGCGTTGAAGTGCCTGGAACCCCGAAAACATAGGTTACGCCCCACTCGGAGATTTGGTCAATTAGAACTTCTGAGACGGTTCTGCCTTTTTTTGGGTCCTCACTTTTTTCTGTAAGAAGCACAAAAGCAGTTTTTGGGACTCCGCAGACAGGGCAAACCCACTCTTTGGGTAGGTCTGAGAATTTTTTTCCTTCTTTTTCTTCATCATACACGTAGTTGCAGACGGTACATCGGTATTTTGCCATGACCAAGAACCTCGAAAAACATTAGTTGGTTAGTCTAGTTTGTGGTTTGGGTTTATGTGCTTTTTGGATGACCCGATAGCAAGGCGCGTAACCGTGAAAATTTGCCTGTGGCTTCCAAGTAACGAAAAACCAAAATCGCGAAGGTTAACACGACTGCGCCCAGCAAAGCTGCGCCAACAACGTCGCTGAACCAGTGGACATTCAGGTATATCCTGTCAAAACCCACAAGAACCACCATGGCAACGTAAAATCCGCCTGTTGCCGCTTTCACTTTTCTGGATGCCCAGTGTTTCCATGCCAAGTACGTTAATACGCCGAAGAAGACTACGCTTCCTGTGACGTGCCCGCTGGGGAAAGAGTAACCCGTTTCAGGAATCAACTCGTTCAAAGGTCTCGGCGACTGAACCAGTGCTTTGAACGCTACGACCAAAAGGGCGTCTGTAGCCATCGCACCCAAAAGCAACACGCTACCCCTGCGGTAATGAAAAACGAAGAGAACAGCAGCAATTACCAGCGAGATTACAACCAAAGCAGTGGTGTCGAAGACAAACGAGATGCCCTCAGCTACAGGAGTGAAGGTACCTGTGTTAATCGTGGCTGCCCAAGAATTAACGTTTGAATTTGCGGTGTCAAAGCTGCTTCTGAACGCAACAACAAGCAAGAAGCCAACTATCAACAGCAAACAGACAAGCACAGTTCCCCGTTGACTTACCAATTGGCGTTTCACTGTGAACATCGCTTCTTTATCATCGTTCACTCCAACATTAAAACGTTTAGAACCAAAACATCACACTTAGGCTTACCAAAACCTTTCAAGGCATAAAAGAAAAAGAACGAGTTTTGTGGCTATTCTTCGCTTTTCTTTTTGCCTTCCGCTCTGAACGCTGCGTACTCGGATAATTTCTTTACCATTTCCCTGAAGCGCCTGTCCACTCTATCGTTCACCGTGTCTTTTTCGTATTTGCCGTTTTTATTTTTCACACCCGCTTTCACGCCAGTCAAAACTTCAATGCCTTCATCTATGGTTTTAACCGAGTAAACATGAAATTTTCCCGCTTTGGCAGCATCCACAATTTCCTCTTTCAGCATCAGGTTCTGCACGTTGCTCTCAGGAATCATCACGCCCTGCTTGCCCGTTAAACCTTTAAGCTTGCAAACTTCAAAGAAGCCCTCAATCTTCTCATTCACTCCGCCGATGGCTTGCACTTCGCCCTTCTGGTTAACTGAACCCGTCACTGCAATGCTCTGCTTAATCGGCAAACCTGCAAGATTTGACAAAATCGCATACAACTCGGTGCTGCTTGCGCTGTCGCCTTCCACGCCTTCATAGTTCTGCTCAAACACCAACCGAGCACTAAGGCTCAACGGCTTATCCTTAGCGTACTTCTCATTCAAGTATCCACTCAGAATCAAAACGCCTTTGGTGTGAATTGGTCCACCCATTTTAGCTTCGCGTTCAATGTCCATTACGCCTTCTCTGCCTAAGCCAATGCTGACTGTTACCCGTGAAGTCATGCCGAAAGCAAAATCGCCCAAGCCAGCCACGGAAAGCCCATTCACTTGACCTGTCTGCTCCGATTCGGTGTCGATGAGCAAAAAGTTGCGTTTTATCATTTCCTGGATTTTCTCTTGAATCATCTTGGAACGGTAAATTTTCTCCTCGATGGCTTTCTTCACGTGCACGCCGCTGATGTATTCAGACTTTTCCTGTGCAGCATAAAAATTCGCTTCTCTAGCGACATCGGCAACTTCTGAAAATCGAGTGGACAGCTTGGTTTGGTCGTCAGCTAAACGCGAACTGTACTCAATAAGTTTTGCAAGTCCTGAACTGTTAAGGTGCTTGAGCTTCTCTTTCTGGCAAAGCGTACAAACAAAAGCCGCGTACAGCTGCATCTGCTCATCTGTCCGTGGCATGCTGGTGTCAAAGTCTGCTTTAACCTTGAAAAGCTCGTTAAACTCCTTGTCCAGCCTGTAGAGTTGCTGATACAGGTAGGGGTCACCTATGATTATGACTTTGACGTTAAGCGGAATCGGCTCTGGCTTGAGGCTTTTTGTTCCTAAGAATCCGTAGCGCTCTTCTACTTCTTCGATGTTGATGTGTTCACTGCGTAATGCGCGCTTTAAGCCTTCATAGGCGAATGGATTGCGCAGCAACTCTTCCACGGGAATGATGAGGTAGCCACCGTTTGCCTTGTGTAGGAATCCGCCGCGAATCATGGTGAAGTCCGTGACCAACGCACCGAATTGGGCTTCTTTTTCTATTCTGCCAAACAGGTTGGGGTATGTTGGGTTAGTTGCCATGACAACTGGTGCACCTTTCACTTCCGAGTTGTCCACAACCACGGTTACCTCGTACTGTTTGAATGATGGTTCACGTACCCAGGGTAATGGGAAAGGTGTTTGTTGTCTTTCTTCAGGGCTTTTAATGAATTGTGCTACGTTGTTGAGTATGTCGTTTTCCACGTTTTTGAGGTAAGTGGCTACGTCTGGAAAGCCTTTGTATTTCTCTGTGAGTTCTGTGGCTAGGTTTCCTATGGCGTACATTGCGATGTCTTTGTTTAGTTTCTCAAGTTCTTCGCGGGCTTTCCTGTCCAAATCCATGAATTGGCGCATAGCCACTCGCAGATGACCTTCAAGGTGTGTGCGTTTTTCTTGGATTTCGTTTTGGTTTTTCTGCGGCAACTTTCGGAGTTCATCTTCGCTGACTGGTTTACCCTTGATTATGGGGATGAAGAGTAAACCCATTTGGGTGCTTTGGATGACAAAGCCTTCTTTCTGGGCTTCAGCGTTAAGCTGGTCGATAAGCTGTTTTCTTTGGGTTTCCACGGCTTTGACGGCGTTTTCCCTGCGTGTTGCGTACTCTTCGCTTTCGAAAGTTTTCCGCAATGCACGTTTTGCGTCTTCGATGAAGATTTTCGTGTCTTTTTGGAATTCTTTTGCCTTGCCTGCTGAGAGTTTGATGGCTTTAGGTGTGTACTCATCAGCAAAATTGTTCACGTAACACCAGTCAGGTGGGACAGGCTGGGTTTTGGCGCTTTCTTCCAAAAAATTTGACACTGCGGTGGTTCTGCCGGTTCCTGGGTAACCTGCAACGTAAATGTTGAATCCTTGGTCTTTGATGCTTAAGCCGAACTTTAAAGCGCGAACGGCTCTTTCCTGACCAATGATTTCGTGTAGTGGGGTGATTTCTTTGGTGGTTTGGCATTTCAAAATGTTGGGGTCACAGGTTCTTCGCAGTTTTTCTGGAGGTAACTCGTTAGCCATTTAGTAATTCACCTTAAGTCTAAGTTTAATTATAAAGCGTGTTGAGTTTAACTAGGTTGGTTACCAAATTAAAGTTTATCTGTGCAACATTTGGATGGTTTAGTTCTCTGTTGTTTGGGGCAGACTATAGCTCCCTTATACATAGAATTTAATGTTGGAGTTTATTTTTTGTTTTGTTTGTGGTTGTTGTTTGGTTGCTAGGCACATCTACTTCTTGGGGGTTGTGTGGCGGGTTGGGTTTTTTGGTTGGGTTGTGTTTTGGGTTGGTTTTGGTTGTGTATTGGTTGTGTAGCCAGTAACAAGCAGCACCCAGCCAACAGCGAAAGAAAAAAGTGTGTCCTCCGAAAGCGTACCTGAACCAAAAACCCCACAAACTCTACAGCACCCTTCAAACAGTATATAAGCCCACAAACAGGCTTGCAACATAACCAAAACGCCCCTTAAACATCGCCACCCCTTATATAGTGACCATCGTTTCAGCATCCAACCTTTGGAACCATGTTTTGTTTTAGTCGGTTCTGTCAAAAACGCCCAGCATTAAGCTCATAACCTTAATTTAAATGCGCAAGCAACTTTATATCGAATTTTAAGCGTAATATGAAGTTACCCAAGCTGAGAAGCAAGCTGGAATGGGTCAGCACAGAACAGTTGTCCATTGGCTGGCTGTCCAAGTCGGTTTCGGGCGATAATATCAATCGGATTGGCAAATGGAGGTTAGTCAACAATTGGCTGAACTATGTTGGCAACATTCGGGCTTAGACTCAACTTGGGACTTCAACTTTTACAGGTCCTAAACGCTCAGAATACTATTTTGGATGCGGCAGTTCCAGCTTTGCCTTTGCCCTAACACGTTAATGAAGAAGCATATTGTTTGCAATTCTGAATCGAGTATCAATAGTTCACAACCCTTTTATCATACACACATCTCTAGCGATTCCGTAGGCAAGGGGGATTCTGCGTGGTAAACGATAATAAGCTTAGAGTTTTGCATGTTGATGACGACATTTCTTTTTTACAAATTTCAAAAGAGATTCTTGAGTTAGAAGGACAGTTTGAGGTTGAAACAGCCTTAAGTGTTGATGATGCTTTTTTGAAGTTGGCAGATGGCGGTTTTGATGTTGTTGTTTCTGATTATGAGATGCCTATGAAAAACGGTTTGGATTTTCTGAGGGAGTTAAAGGAAAAAAATGTTGATGTTCCGTTTATTTTGTTCACTGGGAAGGGCAGAGAAGAAGCAGCCATAAAAGCCCTAAACCTTGGAGCAGACGGATACTATAACAAGCAAGGCTCAACAGAAACCGTCTACGGAGAATTATCGCATGGAATTCGCCTAGCAGCAGAAAGAAGAAAAAATGGTGCCGCTTTAGTGGAAAGCGAGAAACGTTACCGCACTATTATGGAGCAAGCTGCTGATGTTATTCTCGTCCACGACAAGAGCGGTCAAATTATCGATGCAAATGAGGCGGCGAGTAGAAAACTTGGCTACACAAGAAAGGAACTACTTTCAATGTCTATCAATGACATTTCTCCGGAAGCAACAGCAAGTGCGATAGAAAATTTGTGGTCCAAGATACTTGCAGGGCAGACTTTTACATTGGGATGCTACCATAAACATAAGAACGGAAACATAATCCCAGTCGAGGTAACGATAGGCCCCTTGACTGTTGATAATGAGGTCCGAGTAATTGGGCTAGTGCGAGATGTTACTGAGCGCAAGAAAGCTGAGAGGTTGCTTAAGGAAAGCCAAGAGCAGTTGAAAGCTATTATTTTGAATGCCCCCATTGGTATAGCAACGACTGGTTCGAACATGTTTATCCTTAGTGCAAACGAAGCTTTCTGAAGAATGCTTG
>CALMWK010000142.1 GCA_937873375.1 Candidatus Bathyarchaeota archaeon | reverse complement strand
CGTGTTCGCTGAACTATGGACTAAAGTCATCATGAAAACGGAGCTCAAAAAAGACCGGATTTACTTGACGGAGAATACACCTTACATGGAGTACAGCGAAACCGAGATAAAGATGCTTGATGTGGGTGAAGCTTTGCTTATATCAGAGCCAAAAATCAAATTTGCCGTTCCCATAAAAGTGTCACATTACCCTGAGTACCTAGAGAAGCTTGGCAAGCGGGATTATGGGTTGCCTGATTCTCCACAACTTAACGAAATGGATGAACGCTTGAAACGGCTGAACGGACAAGCAAACGTTTCCCTGTAACCTTCTCTCTCTGTTGCTCAGACAAGCTTATACCCCCTCTATTTATAGAGTCAACTGCCAAGTAGACCTAAGCGCCTACTTACTACGAGTACACCACGCTGGTTAGCGCTGCGTTTGGTTGACTTATGGTTGTGGAGGCTCTGTTTTCCTGAGAAATTTTTCCATTTCCTTCTTAATGCTGTACTTGAAAGGCAGCTTGCCCGTTTCTCTTTCTAGGTAGCCTTCTTCGTAAAGTTTCTTCATCAGCCTTGCGGTGTGTTCTCTACTGAGATGTATCTTTTCTTTGATTTCCGGCGCGGTTTTTGGTCCTTCCGCCGAGAGAAACTCTAACGCTGCTACTTCCGTGTCTGTTAGCGATGCCATGGCTTTGTCGCGTTTGATGGGCATTACCGGCATAATGGGTATGCTTGGTTCGCTTCTGATTTCGGGTATTATGGATAGTTTTTGGATTTGTTCCTCTAAGTTTACTATTTTGCTTTTTAGCGCCTCTTGGGAGGTTTCGATGTCGCCTATTTTGGTGTCTACTGCAGATATTTTCTGGAGCGTTTGGACGTTGGCTTCTGCAGATGTGCTTAGTGCGCTCAGCTGATTCAGTTGTACAGTGAGTTGACTTTCAAGAGGGGATATTCTCTTCTCGATTCCTTCAATTTTCCTAAGTCCCATGTCCGCTTTCGATGTTGCCCCTTCCATTTTGTAAAAAGCACCCTCTATTTTTTCAGCTTCACGCTTAAGTTCCCTGTTAAAACTTAGCACAACATCTTCCACAGAATCTCTGGCCTTTTCGTACTCCTTCTGAGCCTTGCGCAGCTGCTTGTAATACTCATAAGCTGCAAATGTAGTTGCCGCAAGCAGCACTGTGACCAGAACTAACAGGAGATCAATCAAACTTATCCATCCGTGATATCGTCGTGATTTGCGCGTGATTTACGCTGTTGCATCACACATCACAGTTTCCCATGGGAAATTTAAGGTTTGTGGTCTTCTCCATGGTGTTGCGCGCTATGACGTCACACATCACACCTCACGCACATTTTGTTGCCTTCTGAAGGCGATCTATTGGCTGGAAAAAAACGGGCTTATTTTGGGCTCTTTTACCCTTTAATGCCCTTTATTAGGGCTTTTCCTACAGTGCTTTGTACTGCTTCTTGCTTGTCCTATCTTTCTTCATGCTTTGTGTGATTTGTGATGTCACACTTCGCCTTTTGATGGACTAGAAAGGTGTTTTAGGCTTGTTTCTAGCTCTTCCCGAATGATTTCTATGACCCGTAGATGGTCTTTTAACTCATTATCCCCCTCCGGCATGTCTTGGTGTGCTTCTGTGTACTCCTTCAATTTGTTGGCAATTTCAAGATAGGGGTCAAGAGTTGTGGTCTCAAACACCCCCAAATACCCTAGCAATAGCACTGTGTATATCGATTTAATGACGTTTTCTTTAGACTGTTTTAAAGTCCTGTTAAAGGCTCCGCGGCTTAATTTCGCCTTGGTTAAGCGTAATCTGGCTTTTTCATCGTAGTTTAGCTGTTTGCCCGCTATATTTTCGGCTAAAAAGTCAATTAACAGTGTTTCAAGCTGGGTTTTGGTTAATTGACTGTTTTTGGCGAGTATTTTGACAATGGGGTCGTTTAGTGCCCCATTTAACCACGTTTGTACGAGGTCTTTGTACTTCAAAGTTATCTTCCGTCCGATGTTCCAAATGGATACACTTTTGTATACTGGCTCTAGTTTTTAATGTTATCGCCAACTATGCTACCCAAAATAGCATGGAAAACCTTGCCAAAAAACGGTTATAATTGAGTTTTAACCGTTTATTATTGCTTGTTTTTCTTTTTATGGCTGTTGAAGGTCTATAATCAAAAAAGGCTTGTGTTTTTGCCTTTTTATCGCGCCCTTTAGAGGTGTAACTTTTCTTTGTTTATCACTTTTTTGTGCATTTACTTCTCTTCAGACTTGGAATCATGCAAAGAAGGTGCTGTTCTAGACTTTTCCAGAACAACGTAATAACCGTGATTGGTTGCACCAAAAAAGTAATCTTTTGTTCCTTTTATTCTGATTTTTTAGACCCAAACAAACATAACCTTCCTGTTTTAGCCAATACATGACGTGTGATGTCACCTATCACGGCAAAACCACGCAAAAATCACGTGTGATTGCTGTGATTTGGGCTTGATATCACGGGGTGTGATGCGTCTGTGATTCGCTGTGATACGTGACGCAAAGCCTCAACCACGCCTTTTCAACAAAACCAAAAAGTGAGGCTTTTTAGTCCGCATCGCCTATTTTACAGCTTCTCTGCCTCTTTCTTCAATTCTTCGAAGAGTTCTGGACGCAAGTCTCTAAGCGTTGGAATAAACGTCTCCGTAGCCCTCAGGTCATTGTAATTGACTTCGCATATGATGAGGTCTTCTTCATCGTACTTCGCCTTAACAACAACATCCCCAGTTGGACTAACAAGCCTGCTTCCTCCCCAGAACTGCAAACCATCCTGAACACCAACAAGGTTAACATAAGCCAAAAACGCCGTATTCTCCAACGCCCTCGCAGCCGTTATAATCTCAAAGTAACTTCTACGCACCGCAGGCGAAGCCGATATAGCCACAATCAACTGGGCACCCTTCAACCGAGTTAAACGTGTAACCTCTGGAAAGAACAAATCATAACAAATACACACCCCTATCCTTCCCAGCGGCGTCTCAAACGCAACCGCCTCATATCCCGGGCGGAAATACCTCTTCTCCTCAAACACACTATGCGTAGGCAAATACATTTTACGATATTTCCCAATGAAACCTTCAGGTCCAAT
>CALMWK010000141.1 GCA_937873375.1 Candidatus Bathyarchaeota archaeon | reverse complement strand
TGCCGATGAAGCCGTTTGGACCCACAAGAACAGCGGTGTTGTATAGGGTGGCTTTAGTTTTTTCGCTGACTTCCGGCATCCCGAAAATGATGTGCATTCCTGTTTTCTTTGCAATTTCCTCTATTTTTTGCGTTGAAGGTCCTGGGATGGTTTCAGCTAACTCGTAAATTTGGTCCCTAACAACATAGCCAGTCAGTGAAAGTTCAGGAAAAACCACAAGATCAGCACCCTGAGCTTTTGCCTTCACCGTGAGGGTTTCCATTTTTTTGAGGTTTTCTGTTTTGTTTTCCCGTTTACTGCTTATCTGAGCAAGTGCCAGCTTAATTTTTTCCTTCATACTCTTTCCCTCTGATTAGTATGTGCTGTGGGGAAGCCTAAAATCTGCTCCCACGGTTCGATATTCAAGTTTTGCCGTCAGCGGCATCCGCCTCTTATGCTCTACCGCAAGCCATCTGGCCTTAACTTTCTCAACTTCTGCTCTTTCCATGCCCAGTTGCTCAGCTATTTCCTCAGGCTTCATGAACCGTTCAAGCCCAAACAGAATCAAATCCAGCGTTTCATACTTAATTCCTAGTTCACCTTCTGCTGACTGGTTAGGCCACAACGCAGGCGTGGCAGGCTTAGCAGCCAACTTCTTGGGAATACCTATGTGCTCAGCCAGTTTACGCACCTGTGTCTTGTACAAATCCATTATGGGCGATATGTCTGCGGCTACGTCTCCCCACTTCGTAAAGTACCCCATCATGGATTCTGACTTGTCTGAGCTTCCGCAGACAATCCTGTTGAGCTTATTTGCGTAGTAGTAAAGGTAAATCATCCTACTTCTGGCTTTTATGTTGCCTTTGCAGAGTCTGTCGGCTGAATCAAAGATGGGTATGCTCTTGTAGAAGCCCTCCAGCGCAGGCGTGATGTCACAAATCTGGGTTTTTATGCCGAATTTTTCAGCCACAACTTTCGCGTCTTCGATGTCTTTAGGGTTGTAGGTTTCCTTCTCTGGCAGCATAAGCCCCAATACGCGGTCTCCTCCGACAGCCAACGCAGAAAGCGCGGCTATGGTGTTGCTGTCAATTCCGCCTGAAAGCCCCAGAACTATGCCTGTGGCTCCCGAATTTTCCACGTATTCCTTGATGAACAGTTTAAGCCGTTTTTCAACATCAGTTAAGTCCAATTCCAGAACTGCAGGCGCCAGTTTCATTACAAATCTCACATCCTTAATGTTCTAATGGTTGTAGGCAAGTATTTAAGGGCAAGGATAAATACTAAGGAAGGATTAACTTTGCGATTCAGAGGTTATTAAAATGGGGCGAAGACGAAAGAAAGTTGTTCACATTCCCAAAAAGAAGTTGCCTAAATTCTTCTCCTGCCCCCAGTGTGGAAAAGAAACCGTTCACGTCGAGATTATACGGGAAGAAACTCGCGCCATCGTAGGCTGTAGCAGCTGTGGGCTACAGGACGAATTCCCAATCAAGCCAGCCCAAGGCGAAATTGACATCTACTGCCTCTTCACAGACAAAATTTATGGTGCTTCCCGAAGGTCAGTGCCTGTTAAAGGTGCATAGTTAGGAATGAGTATGTCCATGCTTGGTCATGTCGAAAAGTACTTGCTTGAAAAAATCAAGGCTGACGGCTCCATTCACATGACCCTCATTGACCCTGAAAAAGTCACCGTTTCTCAAGCTACAACCATTGCAGAGAACGCCAAAACCAGCGGGACCGCTGCTATGATGATTGGTGGTTCAACGTTTGTTTCTCAAGAACACCTTGACAACGTTGTTAAAGCCATAAAAGAAACCGTGAAAATTCCCACGATTCTCTTTCCTAATAACATAACTGGGATAAGCCGTCACGCAGACGCCATATGGTTCATGTCCCTGCTAAACTCCGTAGACCCATACTTCCTAGTTGGCGCCCAAATTTTAGGTGCTCCTTTGGTGAAGAAATACGGGTTAGAACCCATACCCATGGGGTACATCATAGTAGGCGACGGCGGAACCGCAGGAATAGTCGGCAAAGCCATAGCTGTTCCTTACGATAAACCTGAACTTGCCGCTGCCCACGCCCTCGCAGGACAATACTTGGGTATGCGTTTTATTTACCTTGAAGGCGGCTCTGGCGCCAAGACCCCTGTGCCTACAGAGATGATTCGTACAGTAAAAAACTTCTCCGAGGCGTACCTCATAGTCGGTGGTGGAATAAAGACCAAAGAACAGGCACTCGCTGCCACATCCGCAGGCGCCGACATAATAGTCACAGGCAATGTTGTAGAAAGCACCGACTCCAAGCAGAAAATCGCAGAAATAATCAACGGCATCAAAAGAACTCAACCGTAAACGATTTCCCTTTTTTAGTTGAATCTGCCTGAAACTGCTTTTGTCTCTTCTGGTTTTTTCTTTTTATCTGTTAGGAAAGCCAAAATAGCTTCGCTGTTAACTGCTTCACGGGGGAAGCTACGCGTGACTACCAAAATGAGCCCGAACTACCAAAGCTACGTCGATTCGCTGGAGAAAGAGCTCATGCAAATGTACCGCCTTAGCGACAGCGCACGCGAGAAAGGCTTAGACCCTGCACTGAAGACAGAATGTATAATCGCGCAAGACATCGCTGACCTCGTAGAGGGACTTGTAGGACCTAAAGGTGTAGCTGCCAGCATCCGTGAACTAAACACGAAGTTTGGGCGTGAAGAAATCGCCTTCAAAATCGCCGAGCAAATTGTAGAAGGCAAATTCGGACAAATGGAACCTGAACCAGCTGCAGAGCAAGCCATCCGAACGGCGTTGGCAATTTTCACTGAAGGCTTAACCGCCGCTCCAATACAGGGTGTGGCTCAGGTTAAAATCAAAACCAACCTTGACCGCTCACGGTACCTTGCAATTTACTTTGCAGGTCCTATACGTTCTGCAGGCGGCACAGACCAAGCGCTAACCCTTGTCGTGGGAGATTTTGTGCGGCGCCTACTCGGACTGGACCGCTACAAACCCACTCAGGAGGAGCTTTCCCGCTTCGTTGAAGAACTACGCGTGTACGAGCGTTCCGTGGGGCGTTTCCAGTATCACATACCCGATGAAGAACTCAAAAAAGCCATAACCCTTATCCCTGTAGAAGTCACAGGCACAGAATCCGACCCTGTGGAAGTTTCTTCCTACAGAAACCTGCCCAGAGTGGAAACTAACCGCGTCAGAGGCGGAGCGTTGCGAGTGGTGAATGACGGCATCGTGGGGCGTTCTCTCAAAGTTTTGATAATTATAGAGAAATTGGGTTTTCAAGGATGGGACTGGCTTCGTGACTTCAAAAAGAAATCTGAAGAAAAAAAATCCGGCGGCTTCATGGACGACGTCATCGCTGGGCGCCCCATTTTCGCTTTTCCCTCACGCCGAGGCGGTTTCAGGCTAAGGTACGGCAGGTCCAGAAACACAGGCTTATCCGCGGTAGGCATTCACCCCGCAACCATGCTCGTAGTAGAAAGCTTCCTTGCCGCTGGCACACAAATGCGGTTAGAACTTCCGGGCAAAGGCGGCGTTACAATGCCCGTTGATTCTCTTGAGTCTCCTGTGGTTTGCCTAAAAGATGGCTCTGTTGTGCGGGTTACACTTGATAACTTTAAAGAGGTGAAGGACAAAGTTGCCAAGATTCTGTTTCTGGGTGACATCCTGATTAGTTTCGGCGATTTCCTCTACACTAACAAGACTCTGCCCCCTTCTGGCTACGTAGAAGAATGGTGGATTAAAGACGTGAAGGACGCCCTCAAGAACGGATTTGGGGGCGATTTAGAGAAGGCGGCAGAAACCGTTAACCTTTCACCTGTGAAGCTGAAGAATCTGTTGGAGAATCCTTTCAGCGACGAGTTAACCGCTAAGGAAGCCTTCGCGTTGTCTGGGGCTTTGCATGTACCTTTACATCCGAGATTCACGTTTTTCTGGTCCGGGTTATCCTCAGTACACGAAGTTACCTTACTAAAGGATTGGTTGACAAAAGCTCCGCCACTGATGAACCAGCTGATGTGGATATGAAACACTAGTGCCCGGCGATGGT
>CALMWK010000140.1 GCA_937873375.1 Candidatus Bathyarchaeota archaeon | reverse complement strand
TCTGCTGGGTCTTCAAGTGTCACAGAAACTTTGCTGGGAGCGGCGTTGCCGAACTTTTTGAGGAACAGTTGCGCAAACAGGCGCGAAACGCTGATGGCAACTTCGTCTTGAGCTTGCATTTCCAGCCCCAAATTTTTGGCAATGCCTATGAATTCTCTTGCAAGTGCTCCACCGCCGACAACCACCACAACCTCGTGTCCCTGTACTTTGAGGGCCTGCAGGATGTCAATGTACTTACTCATTAAGTCGGTGTTAACGGGTGAAGCTACCACGGAGCCGCCTATCCTGAACACAACGCGCATGAGCATAACCGTCCTTTGTTGCTATAACGTTGGGTTCTAAGTTAAAAATCCTTCAGTCACAACCCCAGTTAATAACGACCAATCCGCCATTTGTTTAAGGTGTTTGGGTCTCAAATGGGTCGCTATCATACTAATGCTCGCAGTAAACTTCTGGTATACTTGCGAGTAGATTCTATTTATAGAGGGGGGTATAGTCTCGCAGAGCAAGGCAGCGCACCAAACGCCGTTTTCGCATGTATGAATGAACAAATTGGCGTGTTAACGGGTAAAAACATATATCTTCATACTCGCCTTTTTTACCAATTTAACTTTAAGGCGCACAATCCATGAAAGACATATCCGCCAAAATCCAACAACTAAAAAAGGAAAAAAAAGCCATAATCCTCGCTCACAATTACCAGCGACCCGAAGTTCAAGAGATAGCTGACTACATCGGCGACAGCATCGAACTCAGCCGAAAAGCCATGCAGGAACAAGACGCAGAAATAATCGTTTTCTCAGCTGTAGATTTCATGGCGCAATCCGCTGCCATACTTAACCCAACAAAGAAAGTCTTACTGCCCACGCTTGGTGCACGTTGTCCCATGGCGCAGATGCTCACAGTTGACGAAATAAAACGCGCCAAAAAACTCCACCCAAACGCACCTGTAGTAGTCTACGTGAATACACTTGCTGAAGCTAAAGCGGAATCGGATATTTGCTGCACCAGCGCCAACGCAGTCGAAGTCGTTAACTCCTTAGACGCAGACACAATCCTGTTTGGTCCAGACCGCAACCTCGCAGAGTACACCGCAGAGAAAACAGGCAAAAAAATTATTCCACTGCCCGAATGGGGTTTCTGCCCAACACACTTGCTGTTCCAACCCGAAGACGTAACCATAATCAAGCAGCAGCATCCAGATGCAGTCGTCATGGTTCACCCTGAATGCAGCGCCGAAATGCGCAAAACAGCCGACTTCATTGGCAGCACCAGCAAAATGTGCAAGTACGCCAAAGAAAGCACTGCCAAAACCTTTATCGTCGGAACCGAAGACGGCATACTTTACCGTTTGCGCAAAGAGAATCCTGATAAAAAATTCATAATTGCTTATGACGGTGCAGTTTGCCCCAACATGAAACTCACTACCTTGGACAGGATTTATGTTTCGTTAAAAGAAGAGAAGTACGAAGTTAAAGTCCCCAAAGCTGTAGCGGAGAAGGCACGTGTAGCTTTGGAACGGATGTTCCAAGTTAAAAGCTAAACGCTGACAACCACGGTTTTTAGAATTTTTACGCCTCGTTTGGTGGCTAGCTCGTCACTTAAATGGCGAATTTCCTTAGCTTTGCCTTTTACGGCTATAGCTTCTAAGCAGTCGCGTTCGCCGATGTGAATGTGTAACGTTGAAGTTACAAGGTCTGAGTGGTGATGTTGAACTTCAGTCAAGTTGCTTTCTAAGTCTCGAACGTCATGGTCGTAAACCATGAGCAATACGCCTGTTTGGGGTGTGTTTTTTTCTTCTTGGAGCCATTTGCGCTCGGAAACGAAAAGTCTCACTGCGTCTTGGATGGCTTTGGAGCGGCTTTCGTAGCCCATTTTGTCTATGATTGCGTCGAAGTCTTTTAGGAGTTCAGGTGGGAAAGTTACGCCTACACGGGTGATTTTTGACATGAAAGTCACTGGTTGAAAGTGGTGTTTTTAACCTAAAAAGCTTTTATTTTTCAAGTAGCGCGAAAGCGCTCAGCAGTGTTACTCAACTGTAACTCTCCAGCTAAAGGTTGGCAGAAACTTTGAAGATGAAACTTTCTCAGAACCCACTCAAAGCAGAATACGCTGAAAACTGCACGCCTACCCGAAAACACCGCTCAATATGCACGTGCAATAAGTTTTTTTAGCAATCCATTATTCTGGTACATGAAACAGTATGACTGACTTGGACATAGCCAAAAACGAACTCTACGAAGAAAACCTAACCTTAGCCATAGTGAAAAACGGCCAAGTCCTCTACGAAACCAAAAGCAACCGAATCAGCGGCTTCCTAGACGCCATCGAAAACCTCGGCGCCAAACTCGAAGGCGCATCACTCGCCGACAGAGTCGCGGGAAAGGCTATCGCGCTGCTGTGCGTCTACGCAAAAATAAAAGAAGTTTACGCGGCAGTTCTCAGCAGAAAAGCCCAAGAAGTCCTAAAACAACACCAAATCATTTATCACTGGAAAGAGCTGGTGGACAACGTTCTGGACGCAAACAAAACTGGCGTGTGTCCCTTCGAAAAAGCAGCCGCAAACATATCCAACTCCCAAGAAGCCTACAAAGCATTCCTGATTCTACGGGAAAACTTGAAAACCTGCAAATAACCAAAAACACGAACGGTTTATATCCGACCAAACAAGAAATACAGATAAGAATACTTGAGGCGAGATGTTTTATGGGAAACGAACCATTCCACTTAACAGACGCAAACTTTGAAGAAACCATCAAGAAAAACCCTCTCATTCTGGTTGATTTCTGGGCAGGCTGGTGCGGACCATGCAGAGCATTAGCTCCAACCATCCAAGAGTTAGCAAATGACTACGCTGGGAAAGCCCTCGTCGCAAAACTTGACGTGGACGAGAACCCGCAAACCGCTGAAAAATTCCAAGTCTTCAGCATACCCACTGTGGTTCTGCTTAAAGACGGCTGCGAAGTTGACCGAATCGTCGGCTTATGCCCAAAAAAGAACTTTGACGCTGCCCTGCAAAAACACACAAAATAATAGATTGCGAAAAGCGTTTAGCTCTTCATTTTCTCGTACATTTTTTCCAGCGTCCAGCGAATACTAGACCTGAGTTCTTTGAAGCGTTCGTCATCTACGTTTTTGAGGACTATTTCCCGGATTAAGTCGTCTTCCCGTATTATGTTGTAGGCGAACATTTTGTCAGGTGTCAACTGTTTCATGCGTACGAGTTCGTTGTCTTTTTCCTGCATCTTCGATAGCACACGTTCAACAAGGAAGTTGCTGAAAGGTGGCGTGTTAACGCTGAAATGTTTGCTCTCATCAGGCAACACATGGACAGCGTCTTTTTCGATGTAAATTATAGCCAAAGATTCATCGTTTACGGTTTTCAGTGGGATGACGTTTTCAGGTTCCCCACCCTGATAGCTGGATGGTTTTGCCTCTTTTGGTTGTGGTGGTGTTGCATCTTTTGGCGTTTGCTCTGCCTCTTTTATGCTGGCGCGTTTGAACCCTTTCTCAAGCAGAATCAAATTCACCGCTTCAAGACTACCTGTGAGTTCTTTAGTTTCAGCATCCAACTCTTCAATCCGCTTTTCCAGACGCTGTTTGAGGGCGAGCAGAGCTTTCATTCTTTCTTGGTCTTGCGACATTCACTTCACGCTTAAGCTCTTACATGCAATCTGCTTATCAAGTCTTTTTAACAGAATCATGTTTAGCTTTCACCTATCTTCTTTAGCTGCCCACGGTACATCTCCACTATTTCCATGCTGGTGGTTGCGTCTTCAGCAGCCTTGTCTGTTCGGTATTTCCCAGTGAACCGTGGGAACCGAATTGCCAACCCACTTCCTTTACGTATGGAATCCATAGCGCACAAGTGAATTGGACTCAATGTAATTTCAGCACCTAGAATTTCCAGAACCACCGCAGGTTCAAACCACACATCCGCCTCAAAAGTGGACTGCACACGTGAATGTTTCCGCGGAATCTCGTGCCTTTGCAACATCTCAGGAAAGATTGCCAAGTCCTTATCTGTGAAGCCTGTGCCGCATTTGGTCACAGTTTCAAAAGTGTCCTTTTCCTTATTGTAAGTGGCAAGCAGTAACGCGCCATATGCTCCTGCACGTTTACCTCTACCGTGAAACGCACCCACAACCACAAGATCCACCGTGTCGGTCATTTCGCTTTTGTAGTCGCGTTTATACTTTATCCACTGCCAGCCTCTGGCGCCTGCTTGATAGACGGATTCTTTGCCTATGGCTTTACACATTAAGCCTTCGCAGCCGTCTTCGATGGCTTCCTCAAAGAATTCTTCCAGCTGCTTGACGTTGCCAACTTTTACATTTTTTGCTAAGATGATTTTGTCGCTTTTCACAATGACCTGTTCAAGTGCTTTTCGCCTGACAAGGTAAGGTTCACGGGTCAAGTCTTCCCCGTCAACAAAAAGGGCGTCAAACATGAATAACGACACAGGATACTGCACCATGGCTTGTTCGATGCCGTATTTTCGTCTGCGATGCATCAACTCTTGGAAAGGACGCATTTCGCCTGTTTCAAGGTCCATGGCGACGCATTCGCCTTCAAGGATGGCTTCTTCGGCGTTGACGCATTTCTTCACAAGTTCAATGGCGTCTGGGTACTGGTTCGAAATCTTCTCCAAACGCCTCGAAAACAGAACAACCTCGTTTCCTTTTTTGTGCAGTTGGATTCTTTCGCCGTCGTATTTGTATTCGGCTACGCATTTTCCGCCGAGTTTATCCAAAATCTCTTCTGGAGATGCAAGCCGCTCCGCAAGCATGGGTCTTATGGGTTCGAAAACTTCCACTTTGTACTTCTTTATGCCTTCTAAGCCTTTTTCGGCGACGATGTTTGCGACTTTGCCAAGGTCGCTGCTGATGTTGTAGGCGCGTTCGATGAATTCGCGGGTTTCTTTTCCGCCTCCATAAGCTATCGCCAAAGCGTCAAGCACCGTCATGTCTGCGATGCCCAAGCGCAAGCTCCCTGTGACTGTTCGCAGGATGTATTTTGCCTCTTTAGGCGAAGCATCTGACAGAAGCCCTGATAGGAGCGCCATTTTGCTGTCGACCGCTCCGGAACCAGAGGTTTTCGCCATCTTGTCAAGGAGTTCATAGACTCTTTGGACGGTGAGTGCTTTTTGGAAGAAAGTGGACTGTTTCTTTTTTGCGATGAAGGCTTGGGCTGTTTCGCCGATGTCTCCGCTTTTTTTCAGGTCCTCTTCGATTTCGCTTTCCCTGCTGCCTGAGACCCGTGCAAGGGCTTTTATGGCGAGTTTTTCAGCTATGCCCATTTCGATGCCTTCAAAGTCGGGGTAGAGTTTGCCCTGCGTTAGGTAAACAACTTTGCCAATTAGGTTAACAGGGGTGTTTTTTAGAAGCTCCACTAGTAGGTCGGTCATTTCAAGTCGTTTTGGGGTGGCTTCAATTTTTTCGTAGGCATCGGCTATTTGGGCGTAGTTCACCAGTAAACCTCAAGCATATACGGTTAGAGGACTGTATTAAAATTTCACGTACAAAGATGTTAATTTTACACTCTTGTGCTCTGTTATATAGAATATTTTAAAAGCAAACCCACATAATAGCAAATTGAGGCTACCTTCTTGGTTAAGGAAAACGTGTTAGTCGCCGTAACCGTAAGCAGAGACAAAGAAGAAATCGTTTATCAAGTTGAATGCGCCAGCGACTTGCTTAATGAAGAAATCGAATACTATCTTGAAGAAATAATCAAGGGGCTTTGCACGTGGAAACCTGGCATCTGCAAGGACCACCAAAAAAGCCTCAAGGGCGTTATTAAGAAAAAGAAAAAATGAAAAAGTGTGGATTAACTCGCAAAGTCTACGTGAGTTAACCTTTTCTAATTTCAAGTAGTTTTTTTTACATTCCGTCCACTAAATGGGCGGTTCCGTCTGGGCAATAGACTTTATTGCCTTTTTCCACTACGACGTAACGTTGGCTGCATGATCGCATTTGTGAGCATCCATCGCAGTCTCTTGATAGCACTTTCTTTTTCGCCTCCTACTGTTATCGTTAAGGTTTGCTGGCGCGTTTTTTGAACAAGGTTCTCATGTTCGAATGTGCCTTCAAACCGATAGAGCTAAGGTGAAGTGGGATTGGTGCTTTTATACTTTGCTAACATGCACAGCTATACATTCTCTTTTAATACCCTTTTTCTCATAAGATGATAATTCTTAAATGAGCCTTCGCATTTACTATAAGCAGTGTTCTGTAATAACAGAGCAGGAAATAACTTATGAAAGAAAATTTTACTACAAACCCAGGTGCTCCCGTTTCAGACGACCAAAACTCCCTCACCGTCAGCAACAATGGACCTGTGCTGCTTCAGGATGTCCATTTGATAGAAAAACTGGCACACTTCAACCGTGAACGAATACCCGAACGAGTTGTCCACGCCAAAGGAGCTGGCGCAGGCGGCTACTTCGAAGTAACCAAAGACGTAACCAAGTACACAAAAGCAAAATTCCTCTCTGAAGTCGGCAAACGCACCGAAGTCTTCGCAAGGTTCTCCACTGTCGGCGGCGAGAAAGGTTCAGCAGACGCCGAACGCGACCCAAGAGGATTTGCAGTGAAATTCTACACTGAAGAGGGCAACTATGACCTTGTAGGAAACAACACACCAGTATTCTTCATACGCGACCCCCTCAAATTCCCCGATTTCATCCACACCCAGAAGCGCAATCCCGGAACGAACCTTAAAGACGCCAACATGTTCTGGGACTTCCTATCTTTAACTCCCGAGTCGCTTCATCAGGTAACCATTCTGTTCTCAGACAGAGGTACCCCGAGGTCTTTTCGCAACATGAACGGCTACGGAAGCCACACCTTCAAATGGTACACTGATGGCGGTGAATTTTTCTGGGTTAAGTACCACTTCAAAACCGACCAAGGCATCCAGAACCTCACCCGAGAAGAAGCCGAACACCTGAAAGGAACTGACCCTGACCATGCCACACGTGACCTCAGCAACGCCATCAAAAAAGGCGAATTCCCATCATGGACTCTGCAAGTGCAGATAATGCCTGCTAAAGACGCAGAAAATTACCGCTTTGATGTGTTTGACGTCACCAAAGTTTGGCCTCACGGAGACTACCCACCGATGGACATTGGCAAGATGGTGCTGAATCGCAATCCAGCTAACTACTTTGCGGAAGTTGAGCAGGCGGCGTTTTCTCCGGGGAACTTCGTGCTTGGAATAGGTGCTTCACCTGACAAGATGCTTCAAGGGCGGCTTTTTGCTTACCAGGACGCTCACCGCTACCGATTAGGACCCAACTATTTGCTGTTGCCAGTTAACCGACCCAAAGGCGTCAAAGTGAAAAACTATCAGCGTGATGGATACATGCGGTTTGACGGAAACGAAGGCGACGCACCAAACTATTACCCCAACAGCTTCGGCGGACCAGAACCCGATGCCAAAGTTGCGGAACCAGCGTTTGAGGTTTCAGGCAAAGCTGCACGACAAGCATACACGCACCCGAACAGTGACTTTGTACAGCCGGGTAATCTTTACCGCAACGCCATGACCGACACAGACCGCGAACACCTCGTCGGCAACATAGTGTCTCACCTGCGCAACGCAAACAAAGACATCCAACTCCGACAAGCACAAATCTTCCACAAAGCAGACCCAGAATACGGACAACGCGTGGCAGAAGGCTTAGGCATAACACTGTAAAAATCGGCAGATAAAACAAGGGTTCAATCCCTTTGGTTTGAGGCTGCCACTCCCTGAACCCATTTGGGTTCAAACCTCAACATTCTTTTTTAAACAAATCAATTCGTTGTCTTCAATGAGGGCAAACCGTTACCTTGAACGGAATTAATTCTATTCAAGGAAAAACAGGTATTATCATATGTTAACAGGTGTCGACCTTCGCGTTGTGCCACATTTGCTGCATTTTTCTACTAATTGGTATCCCCCTGTTTTGTGGCCATACTGGATTGGGCATTCAGGGTCTGGATACCGCGTTGTCTTTTCTGTTAAGCTTTCACGATTTATCAGCGTAAATTCGTGAGTAGGCTTCTTTAAAACTCCTAAAAGCCTATAATTATCCCCAAGCTGGGTCTTGAGTTCTTCAAATTTAGATAATTGATGCCCCCCAAAGTTTTCTAGTTGAGCTTGAATTGATTTTAGTCTGCAAAGAGCGTTTTTCAGTTGACTTACCTGAACTGCAGCTTCTGCTAAGTCTTCATACTTTTTAATGGTTTTACTGATGCTTTTAATGTCCGACGCTATTGATAGCTGGTAATTTTTGATTTTTGCATAGTTGTTTACAGCTTTGGTCAGTTTGTTGTTTTGTTCCGTCAGGTTTTCTATTTGAGGTTTGTACTGTGAGAATTCTTGGTCATAATTTTGAGGGTTTACATGGCACAAAGGTTGCTTGGCTTCTGCTTCTTTTGTTGTTGCAAG
>CALMWK010000139.1 GCA_937873375.1 Candidatus Bathyarchaeota archaeon | reverse complement strand
ATGTTGATGATGATGTTGGTTTTTTGGAAGTTGCAAAGCAAATACTAGAGTTGGAGGGTAAGTTTGAGGTTGAAACCGCTTTGAGTGTTGATGATGCTTTTTTGAAGTTGGCAGATGGCGGTTTTGATGTTGTTGTTTCTGATTATGAAATGCCTATGAAAAACGGTTTGGATTTTCTGAAGGAGCTAAAAGAAAAAAATGTTGAAGTTCCATTTATCCTGTTTACGGGGAAAGGCAGAGAAGAAGTCGCCATAAAAGCCCTCAACTTGGGAGCGAACTATTACCTGAACAAGCATGGTTCCACCGAAACCGTCTACGGCGAATTGGCGCACAGCATTAGTTCAGTTGGTGAGCGCAAGAGAGTAGATGAAGAACTGAAGCAGAAGCGGGAAATTTTAGAAAATGTTATAGAGAACGTAGGCGCTGGTCTCACAATCATAAACAAAGATTATCGCATAATTTGGGCTAACCGAATGCTGAAGGCTGTTGGTGCTGCTGAAGGCAAAACCTGCTATTCCACCTACAACAAACTGAATCATGTTTGTCCTGACTGTGGTGTGAAAAAAATCTTTGAAGAAAGCGCAGCTTCTGACATTCATGAGTACAGCACTACAAACGCTAATGGAGAATATGTTTGCGTTGAATTAATCGTGAATCCGATTAAGGATAGTGCTGGGAATGTGATTGCCGCAATGGAGCTGGCAGTTCCAATTACTGAACGCAAAAAAGCTGAGGAACAGCTCAAGGAGAGTGAGGAGCGGTTTAGGCAACTGTTCACGAATATGCCTAGTGCCGTTGCAGTTTACAGCGCGGTGGATGGTGGCGTGGACTTTGTTTTCAAAGATTTTAATGATGCGGCTGAGCGGATAGAGAAGGTTTCCCGCAACGAAGTTATCGGTAAACATGTGACTGAAGTGTTTCCAGGCGTGAAAGATTTCGGGCTGTTTGACGTGCTTTGCCGTGTCTACCGAACAGGCACACCTGAGTTTTTCCCAATTGGCCTCTATCATGATGAGAGGGAACCTGAGGCTTGGCGTGAAAACTGGGTATACAAACTGCCAAATGGTGACATAGTAGCTATCTACAATGATGTAACTGAGCGACAGAAGGTGCGAAAAGAACTGGAGAGCATGGCGAGGTTCCCAATGGAAAACGCTAATCCAGTGTTTAGAATCAGCAGCGACGGCCAAGTCCTATACGCTAACCCAGCAAGCCACAAATTGAAAAAAGAGACCTCATTAGAAACGGGCGGTTTGGCACCAGAAACATGGCGCACGCAGGTAGCAATTGCGTTATCGTCAAAAGAACCCTTGATCTTCGAAGAAGAACATGACGGTAGAATATTCCAGTTTAATGTGGCTCCTGTGACCTCTGAAGGCTACGCAAACCTGTATGCAATCGACATAAGTGAACACAGGAACATGGAAAAAGCGCTGAAGGAAAACGAGAAACGGTTACAAGCAATAGTCTTGAATGCGCCAATTGGAATAGCCACGTCAGATAAGAACAGCCGCTTCTTAAGCGCAAACAAAGAATTCTGTAAGATACTCGGTTATACAGA
Organism: Candidatus Bathyarchaeota archaeon; assembly: GCA_937873375.1. Classification (GTDB taxonomy): domain Archaea; phylum Thermoproteota; class Bathyarchaeia; order Bathyarchaeales; family Bathycorpusculaceae; genus JADGNF01. Next base: position 8,519 of record CALMWK010000139.1, on the reverse strand, counting down.
AAACGAACTGCTAAAGTTAACGTTCAAAGACATTACGCACCCTGAAGACCTCGACGAAAGCAGTACAAAGATGAATGACCTCAGAGCAGGCAAGATATCTTTCTTTAACATAAAGAAACGTTACCTCAAAAAAGACGGCTCCATTATGATTGGACAAGTTACAGTCAATGCAATTCGCGACCAAAAGGGCAAAGCGTGTCTTTTCATAGCCGAACTTGAAGACATCACAGAACGCATGCAGCAAGAGGCGCGTCTTCGGGAGAGCAAACAGAAATTTGAGCTTTTGTTCGCGAAGAACCCCGAGGCTATAGTGCTCGTGGGCAAAGACATGCTGGTTAAGGAAGTTAACCCTGCGTTTACGCGTCTTTTCGGTTTCTCAAATAAAGAATTAGAAAAGACGCTGTTACCTGACTTAGTTGTTCCTGACAACTTGAAACAAGATGCAGAAGAGCTACGTGAAAAGGCTAAAGCAGGTAGGGTTAAAGTTGAAACGGTTCGAAAACGCAAAGACGGCTCAGAAGTCCACGTGGCGCTCTCCATCGAACCCATAATTGAGCAAAACAAGTTTGCAGGATTCATTGTTGTCTACAAAGACATATCGGAAATTATTCAAGCGAAAGAATCGCTGGAAAAAGCTTTGCAGGAAACCCAAGTGCTAAACGAAAAACTGAACGTCATAGGCGGTTTAACGCGGCACGATGTCCGCAACAAACTTCATGGCATAGTGGGACTAACGTATTTGCTTGGAAAGAAACTGGGAGAAAACGCAGAAGTAGCCAGTGTCGTTGAAAGAATAAATCTTTTTGTTGAGCAGAGTGTGGCGATTTTAGAGTTTAGCGGTGCCTATGAAAAAATTGGAATAGAGCCGTTAAAAATGGTGAATGCCGAAGAATGCTTTAACGAGGCATGTGCACTTTTTTCAGAAGAATGCAAAGGCAAAGCTGTAAATGAGCTTCAGGGGCTTAACGTTCTAGCAGATTCATTGCTGCAAAAAGTTTTCTACAATTTAATTGACAACTCTTTAAGACACGGCGAAAAAGTCACTTGCATACGTGCATACTTCAAGTCGGAACCTGACGAAGTGAGGCTCATTTATGAGGATGATGGCGTGGGCATTAGCGAGGAAGATAAAAAAAGGCTTTTCACTGAAGGCTTCACAAAAGGCAAAGGCAGCGGGTACGGCTTATTTATGATACAGAAGCTGATGGAGGTCTACGGCTGGACAATACAAGAAAACGGTAAACAGGGAGAAGGCGTCCGATTCACCATCGCAATCCCACAAGACAGCACCCGTGGAAGGTAGCTGAAAATAATTCTTGATATATTGGATTGCCGTTTTTAATTTGGTATCTACCGAGTTCTAACGGACTTGGCTGGGAAAAGCAAAATGCTCATGGCGCCTATGATGATAATTGCACGTGAAGATTCGCGGGGTCTCAGTTAATTTCTGTTTTCCACGCGAGATGACTTGAAATTGTAAAGTGCATTCTGAGGCGCTTAAAAGAACGTTTCATTTGGGAGCCCTGAGCAGCCTGAAATGTGACGGGTAATGCAGCGTCTCAGAAAACTAAAATTTAAGTCATAATCATTCGGGGGTGAAACCGAATTTATGCTTCCCCGTCATACTGACGTGATATCATCACAGACACTACAAACAGTAACATGCAAACCCCGCGTTTAAACTGTTCTAAAAGGTTATACCCTTCGATCTGCGCGTGAGCGTTTGCGTTGTCTTTTTCTTTCAGCGCTACTCCTCACTTTACTTCGTTGGATTTTCTCCGCTTCAGCTCTCCTTCTTGCTTTAATTTCTTGGAGTCTGTCCGTTTCAGCTTTTGAAATTAACTGTTTCAGTTTTTCCACGAGTTTCTCAGCGTCTTCTTTACGTTCGAGTGGAATGACAATATCCCGATGATGAGGAAGAACCACAGTGATTTTTCCAGTCTCGTCCATATCCACCGAATCTATGTCGCTAATGCGAACGTGCAACGGAACAAAAACGCCCAGTATCTTGCCAACAGTTTCTTTGAGAACGGGTTTATTTTCTATGGCTTCTTCGATTTCATTTTTGAAACTTCCTTTCAAGTCTATGTTGAGCATATCCTCAGAAAGCCGAATTTTGAAATGGGGAGTCTCAACTTCAAAAACTGTGATTGCTTTAGACATTATCTATCATTCCTATTGAGCATATTAACAGAGGAACTTGAACAGTTTATACTTACCTTCTCTACTATGCAAACTAAGCGTGCTATAAGGCTGCCAAACCATTATGCACGCGCTGTTGTTGCTCCTGTGCATGTCCACTTGTCGCTGTCAAGGTTCAGGAGATGTATGTATAAGCAGAATCGAATTTGTTGAATGTGAATTTTCCATTCATAATTTCTTTAAATATGTTTCACAATTTTAATATTGAATTCAAAAGCATTCTCGGGCTGATTTGAGCTATGTCGTTGATCCTTCGGGCTAAGTTGGGTTGTCTTTTGAGGGGTCATTGGGCATTGAGCTCTGTTGTAACCGTTTTGATTATCCTTGTCATTGCGGTGTTGCTCGCGTCAGTCGTTTCGTACTTTGCCATTAATGTCACCAGCACTCGCGCGCAGGAAGAGAGTATTCTTTTGGGTAAGCAGCATGTTTGGTTTAATCGTTTAAGGGGGACTTCTGAGGCTGCCATCTTGATTGTGAACACAGGTGGCAGAGATATTGTTGTTCAGAAGGTGACTGTTCGGGGTCAGACTGTGAATTGGAGTGAGACGTTTTACTTTAAGGGTGAATTCACTTTAACCACTGACATCACGTATGTTGAAGGTCTTTCGGAGGGTTCGTTTACCCCTGTTAGTGATGGGTTTGGCTCGTTTGAGAGGGTTGTTGCTGCGGGTGGTGATTTGCCGGTTTCTGCAGGAGCGTCTATGCTTGTTTACGTGAAGAATCCTGACAGCATCACAGTCGGTGACGTTGGTTTGACGGTTTCAATTGAAGTCTACACTTCGCAGGCGATTTACTATAAAGAAACCAACGTGGAAACACCTATCTTCTAGGACAGGGTTAACTAATCCTTAAATTGGTAGCTATCAGGGCTAAAATCCAGATGCTGTATTATTTTTTGTGCCCATCGGTTTTCTTGTTTTGCTGAACCAATTCCTCAAGATTGATATTTTGTCTCAACTTAAAAGATATTTAAGGGTTATAGTGCGCTTTATGGCACAGCAATCTAAAAACTAAAAGTTTAAAAGCTAATTAAACACAACATTTATCCGGGGATTGTTTGAAAATGAAGTCACTTTCAGCTGTCTTTCTGGTAGCTATAATCATTACTGGGTTGCTTTTTGTGGTTACTATGAATGTGGGCACAGCGCAAGGTGGTGCAACATTATATGTTATTTCGGGCTTCATGTTTGATACTTCTGGGAAGGTGATTTCAGGCGCTTCCACTTATCTCATTAACAGCACCGGTTCAGGCGTAAGCACAAAGTTCTATTCAGATTCTTCCGGTTTTTATTATGCAGTTGCCCCTCCTGGAACCTATAGATTAGTTTCGAGTGGCCCAGCTGGTTCAGGTCTAGTTTACTCCGAGGCCAATATTGTACTTAACAGCGATATTACAAAAAATATAACCTTAACTACTGTTTCTGTATCGCCTACTTCGGCTACTTTAGATGTTGGGCAGTCTCAATCATTTACTGCTAATGCTAGTGGTGGTTCAGGTACTTACACGTTATATGAGTGGTATGTGAATGGAACTATTAAAAGCGCTCAGAATAATTCAACGTTTAGTTTTTCTCCTGCTTCTGCTGGCCTCTACTCTATCACGGCTATAGTTACTGACAGTTCAGGTGCGACTTCATCTCAGTCTACGGTTGCAACGGTTACGGTGAATTCTGCTTTGGTTGCTCCAACTATTTCAGCTTCCAAGAATACTGTTGACCAGGGGCAAACTTCAAACTTGACTTCTACTACTGTAGAAACGGGGACTTCACCTTACTTGTATCAGTGGTTTGCGAAGGCTCCTAACGGTAATTTCTTACCTATTTCAGGTGCGACGTTGCCTAGTTATTCTTTTGTTACTTCTGGTTCTACGGCTATTGGCGTTTGGAGTTTCGTGCTTAAAGTAACTGACAGCACCAGCACTCAAGTAACAGTTACTTCTGCAGAATTTTTTGTCACGGTAAATGCTGCTCCGGCGGTTACGGTTTCGCCTAGAACAGTGGCTTTGAATGCGGGGCAGTCTCAACTGTTTATTGCTACCCCAAACAGTGGTTCTGGTTCGTATACAGGTTATCAGTGGTATGTGAATGGGGCTGCTCAAATGGGTCAGACTAGTTCAGCGTTTAGTTTTTCTCCTGCTTCGGCTGGTTCTTACTCGATTACTGCTAGAGTTACTGACAATGAAGGCTCCACTTCAGCCCAGTCTACTGCTGTGACTGCTACAGCTTCGGTCATTCCAACGCCAACTCCCACTCCATCAACCTCTCCTGTAGCCTCGCCAACCTCAACTCCGACTTCAACACCCCAAACCTCTCCCACGGGTACGCCCATCCAGACTCCAACCAGTTCTCCAGCCCCATCTCCGTCACCGACAATTCCGGAATTTCCACAATTAGTTATTGTTGCTGCACTAATGGTGGTTACGATGGCAGGACTAATAATTTATAGAAAACAGCGAAAAAAACTTACGGTTTAATGCGGGCGTGACGTGTTGGCAGTAATCCGCCATTAGCCTGAGTAATTTCTTATCTTGTGGCTTTAACGTTTCTTGCCCTTTTCGGGAAGTTGCTGTCTCATCTGTTTCTTTTTCGCTTCTTTTTCCCGTTCCTTCTGCTTTAGTTGTTCGTTTTGAGTATTTTTTTGTTTACGTTTCATTACACTCGGCATAAATCTCAGCTACAAATTAAAGATAGACATCCAAGCTAAAACATGTTTCCTTCCGCATTAATTGAAGAAACCAATAATATTCAAAACTAACGCTTCTTTCTTTCACTTCACTAAAGAAACCTACGATATAGTAAAAAGAGAAAAAAAGTGTTGCAAAGCTCTCTTGTGGGCTTAGGAAGTCTGCGTTTTGCTTTGCTTTGCCTTTTTTGCTTTTCTTTTCTCGTCTCGCTCTTTCTTAGTTAACGGTTTTTCTTTTTTCGGCATGTATGTTCTCCGAAGGTTACTTTATGCGTGATAGTGCTTTAATAATTTTCGAAGAAAGAAGCTTTTGTTTTATTCCGACTTCGATTAGTTTTCTGGCTTCTTTGGTGTTGCGCGCGTAACTGGACGCCGATTAATAAGAATGTCATCTTTTCACGGGAGGGTTAAAATAGCTGACATCGCAGAAACGGGGGAACACTGAGGCGAGAATATTAGTAGTGCAAGAGTAGCATTGCTCGTAACTTGGCTTTGCATTTTAATAATCTCAATAAGCTCTTCAGCGTTTTTCCTGGGAAAAATAGGAAATCAGGTTGACCAAATTCTGCCAATCAATGTTTCATGTGTAGGCGACAGTATTACTGAGTGGTCTGGATATCCAGCAAGCCTGCAGACCCTGCTGGGTAGCAGTTACAAGGTTGGCAACTTTGGTGTGGCTGGGGCAGCTGTGTCGCCCACTTGGCATGAGGCCTACGTCAGCAAATCGGAGTTTTGTGATTCGAAGGATTTTGCGCCCGCTATAGTTGTGATAATGCTTGGAACCAACGACGCCCACGATTATCAGTCTGCCAGTACTTTTACTTCTGATTATAAGCAACTTGTGTCTGAATACCAAGCACTTCCAAGCCGTCCGAGAATTATTCTGGTAAAACCACCGCCCATTTTTGATAACGGTTTTGAGTTGAGTGACACAAATTTGGATGGTTACGTTATCCCTTGCATTGAGCAGGTTGCTTGTGAATTGGGTTTGCCTACGGTTGATGTTAATGGTGCTTTAGTGAATTATCCAGAGTTTTTTGTGGATGGTGTGCATCTGAACAGCGAAGGCGGGCTTGCAATAGCGATGAAAGTTTTTGAAGCTATAGATTTTGAAAGTTAGAAGCGTGTTTGGCAGGGTCCTGATGGTTTTTTGTTTCTTAGTGTGCGGTTGAGAAGTTAGATGGTAAACAGATATAAGAGTAGGTGAAATAGGGTTTGTGGCAATTCAGATGAAAGTAGGACTTTTTGGGTTTGGTAGAGCAGGTAAAGCTGTTGCGACAGTGTTACTACAAAGTGAAGAAGCGCATCTTTGTTGGGTTATCAGAAAGTCAAAAGTTTTACAGCATCGGTCAGTTCCTGAGTTTTTGGGTATTAAAGGTGATGGTGATGAACAAGGATTAATTTTCCCTAAAGATGAATGGACACCGGAGCAACTTTTTGACAAATATCCTGTGGATGTTGTTATTGATTTTTCTTCTGCTAAAGCAGTATTGTCTTACGGCGAGGAAGCGGCTAAGCGAGGGATAGCTATTGTGACTACAATATCCACCTACCCTGCTGAAACGGTTGCTTTTCTAAAAGGCTTATCGCGGAAAACAAGAGTACTCTGGTCGCCTAACATCACTATAGGCATCAATTTCTTGATGTTGACAGCTAAAATCCTCAAAACTATTGCTCCTTATACCGATATCGAGGTAATTGAAGAACATTTCAAAAACAAAAAAGAGGTTTCGGGTACAGCTAGAAAAATTTCAGAGCTGTTATGTTTGCGAGACATAGATATTAAATCAGTCAGAGCAGGCGGTATTGTCGGTCGTCATGAGATTATCTTTGGGTTTCCTTTTCAGACAGTGCGGTTAATTCATGAATCGATAACCAGAGAGGCATTTGGCAATGGAGCACTATTTGCTGCTAAGAGTATTGTCGATGGAAAAAACGGGTTCTACTCTATGGAAGACGTGTTAATACCATATTTTAACTTGAAATGATATTTAGGGTTTGGCTTTGGCGGTATTGTCTGGAACGTGCGAGGCGGAGCGCAGAGCGGCGATGAGCCTTAACTTGAGATGTACTGTCATATCTTGAGAAGATTTTGACCCCTTTATAAAGCAGGTTGCGAATATAGGGCAGTAGCGTTTTGTTGTTGAGTGATGGAAAATGTCGGAAAAATCAAAAATTGTTTTCGTTGGAAATAAAATGCCCATGGACTATGTTCTAGCAATCATAACAGGCCTGTCGGCGAACGATGCTAAAGAAATAACCTTGAAGGCCAGAGGAAAAGCAATAACTACAGCTGTTGACGCAGCTGAAATAACTCGAAACCGCTTCTTAAAAGAGCTAAAAGTAAGCAAAATCGGAATAGGAACAGAGGAGATGCCCGCGAGAGAGGGCGAAACCAAAACAAGAATGGTTTCAATAATTGAAATAACGCTTACACGACCGTAGGACACACGACATTCTTTCCTTTTTTAGTAACCGCTCATTTGATTTTTTCTTTGTATTTCTGAGTTTCTGTTAGTTAGTGATTTGGGAGGCGCAAGCGACGCCGAGCGTTTGTCGGTAGTTTTTTAAAAAAAGGGTTTCAAGGAGTTATCGTTATGGGACCACTTGCATGAGTCATTAGTATAATATTAGTTGCTCCTACCAATGCGTTAATTGCGTCTTTGTCTGACACTGGAAGACTACTTCTATGAACTGCTGCAATTCTTGCATTATTTGCTATTTCCAGTTTCTCTAAAATATCATTTGTAAATTGGCATTTTGCACTTACTTTTTTCAGAAGATCGCCCAAAGGAGTATCGGGAGCTGTATGATGGTTATATTCTTCATATAAATCTGCCAATATGCTTTCAATTGTGATTGCCGACAAAACAATCGATGTTCTCCATTCACCTGAAAAGTAGTAATGTATAGCAGCATTCAAGAAATCTTTCAAATCGTTTGGTATTGGAACAGTTGACTTATCTTCTAAAAGCAATTGAATTACGTAGGGGTAAGGTCTGAACACGTATCTTGTGGAAAAATGGCGCTTTTCATTTTTATCTTCAATGTTGTTCTTTAATGTTGGAATCAGACCAAGGTTCTGCTTAAAGTTGTGAATCGTCTCGCTTTTAACACTCATGAAGTCAAATAGCCATTTTTCTTTAATTACATGTTTCTTATCTATTACAACAACATCCGAACATTGGTTAATAAGGTGAGACCGGAAAATATTTTGCGATGGGCGTGTTTCTGAGTCATTCTGAAAAGAATCCACAAAGATATTTCTAATCTCGGGGTTCTCCTTATCATCGTCATACAATGCGTACAAGACGTTTGTCAAAGACTGAAAATAGTCGAGACCTTTTTCAACATTATGTTTCTTCAATGCTTCTTCTAGCTGCGAAATTCTATGCTCAAGCAGCACTCTTTCGAGGGAGTTTTTATCGGTTGTTTTTGTTCGGTTCGCTAACTCCTGAGTGAAGCCATTAAGGTATTTGCCCAATTCTGAGAAGTCAAGAAGAGCGGTATAGCTGTAAACACCGACAGCCATAGGGTGTTTCAGATACTCTATAATGGTATCCATGTTTCTAGTTAATACAACTCGTTGACTTTTAAGATTTTATAAAGACCAAGGTTAAGCCTGCAAAATAGAA
>CALMWK010000138.1 GCA_937873375.1 Candidatus Bathyarchaeota archaeon | reverse complement strand
GACCGAGTGCTTCTATCCGAACAGGGCTGAAGCCATACGGGTTGCGATTCGAGATTTAATTAGTGCTGAAGTTTGGAGGCGAAAAGGCGTTGACTAAACATACACCTGTTCCGGATGAGACTTTGCTGAAGTGTCATGTGACCGTTGAAGAGGATGGCAAAGTTAGTCCTATTGTGAGTGAGGTTGTGGATACGAATGCTCTTGCCCTCTGTGGTGCGCATGTTAACGCTGTGACTCCTACGCCGAAAGGCAAACTCAAAGTCACCTTAGTTAGGGCAAAACTCAGCACGGTTACCGACAGGTTAGGAAAAGCCATGCATAAACTATACGACCTTGAACCAGACCCTGCACCGGAGAAACAGTTGAACATTGATTTAGGCGTTGACCTCTACCAGATGGAAGACTATTAGCCGACTGCTTTTTCCTTTTCTTTTTTAGTTTCTTGAGTTTGTTTTTTGTTGTTTGGTTGGTGCAAAAGCTATTATTGCCCAAGAACCTGCTGTGTGGGTATGGACAGTAAGTTTGTTGAGCGCATCAGAGCAGAACTCCGAGCGAGCGCAGATGAGAAAACCCAGCAGAGTTTCCAGCGGTTCTTCAAAGAGACAGTTACCTATCACGGCGTGAAAACCCCAACAGTGGGCAAAATCGCCAAGAAATACTTGGGCGAAATTAAAAACCTTGACAAGAAACAGCTATTCGCGTTTTGCGAAGAACTTTTCCGTTCCGACTACACCGAAGAGGCTTTCGTGGTTTCGTTTTGGCTGCCTAATCTGATTAATAAACTTGAACCATCCGATTTGGTAACTTTCAAAACTTGGATAGCTAAGTACATCAACAACTGGGCGAAATGCGACGGATTCTGCAACCACACCGTTGGCGGTTTGGTGGAAAAGTATCCTGAATGCGTAGGTGAAGTGAAAAGCTGGGCTAAATCTGAAAGCCGCTGGCTTAAACGAGCATCTGCTGTTTCCCTTATTGTTCCCGCCAAGAAAGGCAAATTCCTGAAGGACGCATTTGAAATATGCAACATACTGCTAAACGATTCGGATGATATGGTGCAGAAAGGTTACGGTTGGCTGCTAAAAGAAGAAAGCCGACTGCACCAAAAAGAAGTTTACACCTACGTTTTGAAAAACCGCAAGACAATGCCACGTACAGCCCTAAGGTACGCAATTGAGCTGATGCCAAAAGAGCTGAAAGCAGAAGCTATGAAAAAAGACTGAAAAAACATGTGGGCTCTGTTGCTTGGAGTAGTTTATAGCCCCCTTATTTATAGAATTTTATGTTGACGAAATTTGACCTCTATAGGACCCTATGGTTTTGACTTACCCCTTCCCTCTGGTTTTTTCAGAATCCAGCGTTAACAGAATTTGACCCTTAGTAGGGTCCCCTACGTTTCTGCTACCCCCTCCCCCCTACCTTTTTTCTGGTGCTTGACCTACCCCCTATAGGTTCCTGCATCGAATCGCTAATAGGCTCCAAATATGACAGCGACAAACAAAGAAACAGCGCAACCACGTTTACTACGAGTAAAGGTTATGGCTGCTGTGCACCGCCTAAATCGATGTCCAACAAATTTTCCCATCTTTTTTAATAGTTGCTCTATCTGGGGCGAAAGATTGAAAACGGAAATGACCTGTTACTTTATTGAGGACACAGTATGGTTGACACGTTTTATCTGCATTTAGAATTTACAGGTAAAAACGGGTGGTCAATCAACCTGCCTTTCTTGTGCACTAAATGTGGAACCTGCTGCACGCTCGAAGATTTCTTGACTGCAGGAAAAATCAACGCCAAACCCGAAGAGCACCCAAAAGTTCACGCCAAATTAAAAGCGCTCTTTGAAGAATTGGGTAAAATGTGGGAAGCAGACGAATCCAAATACGAAACCTACACCATGCACAACCCATGCCCTTTCTTAGTCAAAAACTCCTGCACCATCTACGAAATCCGACCCGACGGATGCCGACTTTTCCCCAAAACCGCGTTTGGCATGCAAAGCCAAGACTGTGAGCCTCTCACGCGATTCAGGAAAATGTGCGCCGCCCTGAAAAAAGGCAGAACCCACACAGGAACCTACTACTTTACGGGAAAAACAATGGGCTCAGCCAAATGTGATGAACCCATCAAGCCTTCAAAGTTCACCCAAAAACAGTACCAAGCATGTGTTGCTAAACTTCGCCAAGCAGGCATGACAGATGACGAATTAACCCTTTTTAACGACTTCAATGGTCAAAACAAATCCTGTGTTCGCACATGTTAACTTATTCTGACTTGACTAAACGATGAGTGTTCCAACGTTTTAGGTTGAGCTTCATTGCTTTGTCATTTAGAATGAAGTGCGACAGTGTCCCAACGAGGCTTCCCAATAGCCAAGCCGCCGTTGAGTTTTGGATATACAGGATTGCAACCGCGAACATTGCGGAGGCTATCAAGAAGCCGAGGATGCCTGTTGCGTTGAAAACAATGAAGTTTTTTGCAATTTTTTCTGTAGTCTGCCTCTGCATCATGTAGTTGGCCCCAAAATGTGATAAGCCGCCTACGGCGTTGGCGAACAGCCAAGCAAAAGTAGGATTTGGAAAAAAGAACATAGAAACTGTAAATGAGGCTGTTCCCAGAAGGAACCCTATGACTGCGGCTAAATTGAATAACATTAAGCGTTTGAAACCAGCAAGTCTACCTGGCTTTGACAATTCTTTATCGCTCTTCTTTCGTTAACGAAGGTTCTCAGTAAAGCCAGCCTATAATACTTTTGTGATTCACCCTGCAAGATTAGCCGTCAGCTGTCGACTATCTGGGTGCTCTTTTTTGAGTAACCGACAGGCATGACGTACTCTGTTTTTGCTTAAAAATGAATATTCTCCCTGAGGACATGGCTATATTTTTATACGCTACTCCGTGTATTTGGCAGTAGCACGGGGAACCAATATTGGCAGACAAATCCAAAGCTGAAGCGAACCAAACCTTACCCACAGATTACCGTCCGCTGGAACTGGAAAAAGAAATCCGCGAATTTTGGCAGAAAAACCAAATCCGAGAAAAACTCGAATTACGCGAAAAAGAACCCAACAAAGGCTTCTTGGGTTACGTGGAGGGACCGCCAACCCTAAACGGGATACCCCACATTGGGCACGCCCGCGGGCGCGTCATGAAGGACATCCGCTACCGGTGGCGAACCATGCAGGGCTATTACATTCCGTTCTGGGCGGGATGGGACTGCCAAGGCTTACCCGTAGAGCTTGAAGTGGAAAAACTTCTCGGAGTAAAAAACAAACGCGAACTCCTTGAGCACGTCGGTATGGAACGCTTCATAGAAGAATGCAAAAAAGCCATAATGCGGTACCACCAGATGTGGCTGGAAGCCGACGCCCGATTGGGCATAGCTATTAATCAGGAAAAGGCGTACTGGACCTACAAGGACGAGTACATCGAGCGCGAATGGCAAATCCTCAAACGCGCCTGGGACCAAAACCTGCT
>CALMWK010000137.1 GCA_937873375.1 Candidatus Bathyarchaeota archaeon | reverse complement strand
TAACTCGTCCAAGTCTCCACTGATGAAGTGTACGGGCAAGCACTAGAAGGTTCATTCACCGAGGCTACTCCGCCTAACCCGTCTAACCCCTACTCCGCCTCAAAAGCAGCCGCCGACATGTTTGTGCTGGCTTATCACAAAACTTACGGCTTAAACGTGTCCATCACCAGATGCACAAACAACTTCGGACCATATCAACTCCCAGAAAAACTCATCCCCAAAACAATCATCCGAGCCCTGAAAGATTTACCCATTCCCATTTACGGTTCAGGGAAAAACATCCGCGACTGGATTTTTGTGCAAGACCACTGTGCAGGCATAGAAGCAGTTCTGGAAAAAGGCAAACCAGGAGAAGTCTACAACATTTCAGCAGGAAACGAAATTCAGAACATCGAAATCGCCAAAAAAATCCTGACCCTGCTCAACAAACCGGAGAGTTTGATAAATTTCGTGGAAGACCGCCCAGGCCACGACGTACGGTACAGCCTCGACTCAACCAAAATTCAATCAGGGTTAGACTGGAAACCAACGTTCTCCTTTGCGGATTCATTGGAACTGACGGTTAAGTGGTACCTCGAAAACGAACACTGGTGGACCCCCTTCGCAACCGAAAACATCCTGCACCCCACACCTTGGAAGCTAAGTGGTACCCATTGAAACTTCTCATCACTGGTGCCTCTGGTCTTTTCGGTTCAAAACTGGCGGGAATAGCTCTAAGAAAAAACTACGTGGTTTACTCGGGGTACAGCAAAGACCAACCTGCTTTTGGAGCGGCTGTGCAGTTTGACGTTTCAGACAAAACTATGGTTGAGAAGGTTTTCGAAGAAATAAATCCTGAAGTCGTTGTGCACGCCGCCACGTTAACTGACGTAGACAAGTGTGAAACAAACAAAGAACTTGCATGGAAAGTGAACGTGGAAGGCACCCGAAACATCGCTGAGGCAGTCAAGAAACGCCGCGCCTTTCTGGTTTACATATCTACGGACTACGTTTTCAATGGTGAAAAAGGAAACTACAAAGAAACTGACACGCCTGACCCAGTGAACTATTATGCTCTCACCAAGTTGAAAGCTGAAGAACTTGTGCAAGACATAGCGGACGATTACTGTATTGCGAGGGGTAGCGTTATTTATGGGGCTTCGCCAGCAGCAGGCAAAATCAACTTCGCCTTATGGCTGATAAACAAACTCAAAGGCAACGAATCTCCAAAAGTTTTAATTGACCAGTGGAACTCGCCCACCCTAAACACGAACATGGCGGATATGACGCTTGAGATTATAGAGCGCAAATTAACTGGGATTTACCATATTTCTGGAGCCACACGCATCAGCCGCTACGACTATGCTAAACTGCTGGCTCAAACTTTCAACCTAAACACGGACCTTCTAACGCCAAGCACCCTGGCAGAGTTTTCGTGGTCAGCCAAAAGACCAAAAGACTCTTCGCTGGACACTTCTAAAGCTCAGCAAACTCTAAAAAACAAGCCGCTTCAAATCCAACAGGCGTTGGAACAATTAAAGAAGGAACTTGAAGGAACCAGCGAAACAGCATGAAAGGAGACAAAGCAAATTGCATATAGCTCAGATTGGAACAGGACGCGTCGGACGCCCAACAGCCTACGCCATAATGAACGCGGAACTCGCAGACACCCTAACAGTGTGCGATACCAAACCGGAACTTGCAGCAGCCTTTGCTGAGGAACTCAAACACGTAACCGCCAGCACAGGGCTAAATGTAGAAATCACCTCTTGTGACAAAGACGAGCAAGTTAACGGAGCAGACATTATCCTCATCTCAGCAGGAAAAGCCCGTGCCCCCGGAGTCAAAATGACTAGACGCGACCTCGCAATTGAGAACGCGAAAATTGTGAAAACGGTCTCTGAAGCCACAGCTTCACGGAATCGAGGCGCGAAGTACATTGTAATTTCAAACCCTGTAGACGCCATGGGCATGGTCTGTAAGAAGTACACAAAAGCCGACTTTGTCATAAGCACCGGAACCAATTTGGAGTCTTTGCGGTTCAGGTCAAAAATAGCGCAGACCCTCGACGTTCCTGTGTCGCAGGTTCGAGGTTGGGTTGGCGGGGAACATGGAGACGCAGCAATCCCATTGTGGTCAACCACAAAAATCGGCGAGAAGCAAATTGACGAGTACGCCACTTCTAGTGGCATGGTTCTCCCGAAAAGCGAAATTGAAGCCTACGTAAAATCTGTGTCTAAACTCATAGTGGACAACATCGGAGCCACCGAATTTGGTCCAGCAGCATCGTTCAGAGACATAACTCGAGCCATAGTGCAAAACACTAACGAGGTTTTGCCAGTTGCGGCTCCTGTCAAATTCGAAGGATTACCCGAGGCTACTTTTGTTGGTGTACCTAGAAATCTTGGTAATGCAATAGGCGCATCAATTTACCCTGATTTCTCCAAAGATGAGCAGAGCGGCATCAGGGAAGCGGCAAGGGCGATTTACCAGACCTATCAGTTAGCAATAGAAAACATAGAATAAACAAATCAACGTAACCCTTGAGAGCCAGCATAGGATTTATAATCCGACAGAACCATTCACTTAAAGATGACACTGAGCCACCATGATAAAACTTAGAATAGACGTGGATTACCCGTATCCTTCGAGGTTTAAAAGTTTCTTTTTCACAGTGCTGAACAGCAAAACAAGTAGGAACTACTTGAAGAATTCGAAGATAATTGCGAAGATGGTTAACGAGTCGCCACAGGAAGTTATGGCGTACTGGTTTTTCACGCCTCAGACAACGCCCGACCAAGAACTGCTGGAGCTGCTACATCCAGAAAGGCATGAGGTGGCTTTGCACGTTGCAAACAACCCGTACCGTGAACTGAAACGTTTAGAGGAGGCTACCCAGCGGAAGGTGAGGTATTACACTGTTCACGGCACCGCACGTTTGCTGGCGCGGTTGATGTGGAGACGAAAACTATGGGAAGCCAGAGCAACTATCCCGGCTGGTTTTCCTTTGAAGTCTTTTTATGATTTCCCCACTTTAGGATTGGACGTTTTATGTTACAGTGAGCCTGTGGTTCAAGCATTGGCTATTGCAGAGGACAGCGTTGCAAAGGGGGAAGTTTTGCACATTCACCCTGAGTGGCTGTTCCAGCGTGGAACCTTCAACCATAGAGGACCGTACTATGAGACCTTGAAAGCGCTTCTCAAAACGGATGCCGAGCTTGACGGGCTGGTTATTAGCAAAAAGGGGTTCGCCAAAATTGCAAGCTACGCGGGCACCAAAGAGTACGAAAAAGACTTTGTTCCAACTAAAAATTTTCTAGAGAAACTCGCTGAAAGAGGAGTGGACATTTTTACTTTTATTGAGCGGAAGTGGTGCTTCAGCTTACCCAATCCTCCACAGGGCTCTTTGAAGGGCGAAGACAACATTGCACTTTTTCAAGTGGCAACTTACAGTGACTGGTGGGCTGGCATTGGGAAAAAGACGCGGAACATGGTGCGCAAAGCTGAAAAAAGCGGCGTGACCACAGAGGTGGTGGAGCCCAGCGAGAAATTTGCTGAGGGCGTATGGAAAATCTACAACGAAACTCCGATACGGCAAGGCAGAGCTTTTCCACACTGTGGGCAACCACTGCAAGATGTAAAAAAAGGAATTCTTGCGGCACACGACTGCACATTCATTGCGTCATCCGTTCAAGATGAGTTAGTTGGGTTTATCCAGCTGGTGCACGGCGACAACATAGCCATTATTGCGCAGATTCTTGCGCTGCAAAAATTCTGGGATAAAGCAGTTAACAACGCACTAGTTGCCAAAGCCATCGAAGTCTGTGCGGCTAAGCAGGTCCAGTGGGTAATGTATGGGCGCATGGGGAATCACCCGTCTCTGGATAGCTTCAAGCAGAGCAACAGTTTTGTAAAGTTTTCTTTTCCGCGGTATTATGTTCCCTTGACGAGGAAAGGTCGGATAGCTACAGCGCTGGGAATGCATCACGAACTGAAGGATGCTCTACCTCAATGGTTGAAGAAACCGCTGTTTCCAGTTTTTAATTGGGTGAGCAGAGCTAAATTAAAAATCCGTTTATAATTTGTTCAAAGTTTTTGGCGTAGCCCACAATTATTCTCTACATCTGAAGATAGACGTCAAAATAGGAGACCTGCTAAGATTTCGTTCAAGGTTTCTCTGTTTTTGATGCTACGGAAAATAGCTTTCCCGCTCGAATACACGCGGAAAGATACGCCTTTGAAAGTTAATTCGTAAATTATCCCCGAAAGGTTGTTTTTCAGTTCGGCTTTTTTGAGGATGCGGGCTATGGCTTCTTCTTTCTTTTCATACTTGAAAATGACAATGACGTCTTTTTCTGCGCCGCAGGTGCCTTCAATTCTTGCCACGTAGTCTTCAACGGTTGACATTAGAATTGCTCCATCTCCTTTAGTACGTCTATAAAGCGGTCAATTTCTTCGGTTGTGTTGTAGATGTAGAAGCTTGCCCTTGCAGAAGATTGTAGCTTGAAAACTTGGTGCAGTGGCTGGGCACAGTGGAATCCGCTGCGCAACATGACCCCGAAGTTGTCGCAGAAAAGCGCAACGTCATGAGATGACAAGCCCTGTACGCCGAAAGGAATTATGCCGCATTTGAGCTTCACATCGGTTGGTCCGTAAACTGTGACTTTTTTGAGTTCCTGCATGCGTTTGAGTGCGTACTCGGTTAGCGTTATTTCGTGTTTCAGTACCTCGTCCATTCCTAGATGTTCAAGGTATTTGATGGCTTCAGCCAAAGCAATTCCACCCGCTATGTTGGGTGTTCCCGCTTCGAACTTCCATGGGGGTTCGTTCCAAGATATGCCGCAGCGCCCTTTCTCTTGGTTGAAAGAAACGTCTTTTATCATTTCGCCGCCGCCCTGAAAAGGCTCCATCTTCTCAAGCAACGCTTTTTTGCCGTAGAGTGCACCAATGCCTGTTGGACCCAGCATTTTGTGTCCTGAGAAAGCCAGAAAATCCGCGTCTAAGTCTTGGACGTCTACGGGCATGTGGGGAACAGATTGGGCACCGTCCACCAGCATTAACGCGCCGTGGTCATGGGCAACTTTGGCTATTCGTTTGACATCGTTGACTACGCCGCTGACATTTGAGACGTGGCTTAAGCAGGCGAGTTTGGTTTTGCTGCTGAATTTGCCTTCAAAATCCTCGTAGTTTAAGGTGCCGTCGTTGTGTACTTTAGCGTATTTGATGCTGAACCCAGTTAGTTTCGAAATTATCTCCCATGGGACTATGTTGCTGTGGTGCTCCATTAACGAGAGCAGTACTTCGTCGCCCTGTTTCAGGTTATGAATCCCCCACGAGTAAGCAACCAAGTTTATGGCTTCGGTTGTTCCACGCACGAAAACTATTTCAGATGAATCCGGGGCGTTTATGAAGTGGGCGATTTTTTCGCGTGCGCCTTCATGCATCTCTGTGGATTCTTGTGAGAGCGTATGCACTGCCCTGTGTACGTTGCCGTTGTGGTTCTCGTAGTAGTTCTTTTCTGCTTCGATTACTTGTCTGGGTTTTTGCGTGGTTGCGGCGTTGTCGAAGTAGATGAGGGGGTGGCCGTTTATTTTCCGTTTTAGTATGGGGAAGTCTTCACGAATGCTGTGGGCATCAAAGATTATTTTTCTTCCTCCGTCTTCAACCGCTTCGTCAGTCTCCTTGCCAGTTCTTCTTCTTCCAACGCTTGCTTCTCTTCAAAAGTGTGCTCTTGAGGTAACCAGCTTGGCGCTGTGCCCTTCTTTTCGAAGTACATTCTAATTGCTCGTTTTAAGGCGCCCACCGCGAGGACTCCGCAGTGGAATTTTATGCTTGGCAAGCCGCCTACTGCTTCAGTAACTTTTTTCCACGTTAGGTCTTCCCATGCACTCTTGAGGCTTAAGCCTTTAACCATCTCGGTGACGACGCTGGAAGTGGCTATGTTGGCGGCGCAGCCGTAGCTTTCGAAGGATGCTTTTTCGATGATTTCTTGCTCGCTGATTTTCAGGTAAAAAGTCACCATGTCGCCGCATGAAGGGTTCCCAGCAACTGCTGTGACGGTGGCGTCTTCCATTTTTCCTAGGTTTTTTGGGTTTCTGAAAAGGTCAAGAACTTTAGGGTTGTAGGGTAAGGGTGTTCGGGACATTCTAATCAACTCCAGTTGAACCTACTATTTTTCTAATGCGCTCCACTGAAATAGGAAGCACATCTAAGACATAAGTAATATCTTCTTCTGTGTGGTACCGCGTGACCTTCATGAGTATGCTGCCGTGGGCTTCACTGTATCTTCTGCCTATAGCAACAAGCACGTGACTTGGCTGGAGCAGTCTTCGGCTGCAGGCGCTGCCGCTGGAAACGTAGACGCCGTGGAGGCTTAACTCTATGGTTAACGCTTCACCTTCACATCTGCGGAAGCTTATGTTTGCGTTGTCAGGTGCCCTCCTGTCGCCTTTTGGACCGTTAAACTTGATGTCGGTCATTTTCGCGAATACGCCGTCCACAAGTTTGTCGCGCAGTGTCCGCATGCGGTTAACGTTTGCGTCAAAATTGTTGAAAGCCAACTCCGAAGCCTTGGTGAAACCGACGATGAGAGGCGTGTTTTCGATGCCTGGCCAGAGTTTCTGGGTGCCGATTTGTCCTTCCAAGATTTTCTCCACGTTTACGCCTTCTCGGATGTATAGTGCGCCTATGCCGCGTGGTCCCATGATTTTGTAGCTGCTCAAGGTTGCCATGTCAACTTTTAGGTTTTGCACGTTGAAGGGGATTCTGCCGTAGGCGTCGGAGGCGTCGGTGTGGAAAATCGTGCGCGGGTTCTTGTCTTTCACTATGTCGATGGCTTCTTTGAGGGGTTGAACGGCGCCGATTTCGTTGTTCACTGCGGCGATGCTTACGAGGACGGTTTCTTTGTCTACGGCTTCTTTGAGTTTCTCAAGGTCGACAATGCCGTCTGGGTTTACTGGAACTTTGGTGGTTGTGTACCCGTATTTTTTCATAAGGTCAGTGGCGACGTTCATAACGTTTATGGGTTCAATTTCGCTGATGACGATTTTTTTGCCTTTAGTAGGGTTCGCGAACGCCGCACCCATCAAAGCCAAGTTGTTTGCTTCGGTTTCGCCTGGGGTGAAGGTGATTTCTTCGAGGATTTTGGCGCCTATGGAGTTGCTGATTTTCTGAGATGACTCCATGATGGCGGTGAAGGCTTCCCAGCCTGGTTTGTGTGTAAGCGTCGGGTTACCGTACGCTTTTTTGTTGTAGTAGGGCAGCATGGCGTCAAGCACTTCCTGAGGAACCATGCTGGAGTTTTCGTTGTCCAAGTAGACTTCGTGTTTTATGCCTTCGTGAAGCTTGAGTAATTCTCTAACATTTTCAACCATACAAACACGTCCTGTTCACAGAAATAATAACAGTCTTATATGTTAATACGGCAAATCAACTAAAAAAACCTAACCACAAAAAACATCAGGAAAGACATTAACACTATAAATCTGCGCGTTCCATATTCCTCGCTGAAAACAAACAAACTTTGGCGCATCCAAGTGAAGATAGCAGAACTCTCCATCCCCGAACAGCTCAAAGAAGTGATTCTCCAAAGCGGAATCACCGAACTTTACCCTCCGCAGGAAGAAGCCATACAAGCGGGAGCACTGGAAGGCAAAAACCTCGTTCTGGCGAGCCCTACTGCTTCGGGGAAAACGTTGGTGGCGGAACTCTGCTGCCTCAAGCATGTTCTGGAGAGAAACGGAAAAGCAATTTATCTGGCGCCTTTGAGGGCGTTGGCAAGCGAAAAATTTGACGACCTCAAAAAATACGAAGCACTCAAAAAAGCAAATGGGCGTCGTGTGAGCGTCGGCATCAGCACAGGCGACTTTGACAGCAGCGACATTTGGCTGGAAAAATACGACATAATCATAACTACCAACGAGAAAGCAGACTCGCTTCTGCGGCACAGAGCCAAATGGATGGATGAAATTTCCCTGGTGGTTGCGGATGAGGTGCACCTGCTAAATGAGTCAGAGCGTGGTCCCACACTTGAGGTCGTTTTGGCAAGGCTCATGCAAGTTAACCCATCCATGCAAGTGCTAGCCCTAAGTGCAACAATGGGCAACGTCGACGAAATCGCCACATGGCTCAAGGCACAGTTCGTCATAACCGAGTGGCGACCCGTCACTCTCAAAGAAGGCGTCCTGCTGCACGATGAAATCCAGTTCAAAGACGGCGACGCAAGAAAAATCCTCCGCAAAACAAGCAACGACGCCGTGAACTTGGCTTTGAACACGATAAAAACAGGCGGACAAGCGCTGGTTTTCGCGTCTACGCGCAGAAATGCGGCATCTTTGGCTAAAAAAATCGCAGACCAAACCTCCAAAGAACTCTCCAAACTCGCCAAGAAAACGCTGGAACGTGAAGCAGAAAAAGTAAGGACTGCCGACGAGCGAACCAAGATAAGTGATTCACTAGCTGAACTTGTGAGTTGCGGCGTAGCTTTTCACCATGCAGGATTAGCTGGGGCGCACCGCAGGATAATTGAAGACTTGTTTAGGCAAGGCAGAATCAAGGTGTTAACAGCAACGCCAACCTTAGCTTTCGGCATGAACCTTCCAGCCCGCGTCGTCATCGTGCAGGATTACAGGCGTTACGAGCCAGGCTACGGCTACTACCCCATTAGCGTTTTAGAGTACAAGCAGATGGCAGGCAGGGCGGGAAGACCAAAATATGACAAGGCAGGCGAATCCATCCTTATCGCCAAAACGGGTGACGAAGCAGACTACTTGATGGAGAACTTTGTCCTCGCGCGCCCAGAGAGGATATGGTCTAGGCTGGCTGTGGAAAAAATCATTCGAGGGCACGTCTTGGCTACGGTAGCGTCAGGTTTTGCGCACACCGAAAACGGCGTCTACGAGTTCTTTGGGAAAACGTTCTATGCGCACCAGTACGACGTAAAAGCCATAAAATCCGTAATAGCAAAAATTCTAAAGTACCTCTACGATGAGCAGATGCTCTACGTTGACGGCGACAACATTTGCGCTACGCCTCTGGGCAAGCGCGTTAGCGAACTCTACCTTGACCCAGTTTCAGCAGTGATTATCCGCGACGCCTTAAAACACAAACCTGCCTGCCTGACAGATTTGAGCATGCTGCATTTGATAACTCACACGCCTGACATGGGACCCGTCATGCGACCATACGGGCAAGAGATTGACCAAGTAGCAATCCTCATGGAAGAACACCGTGAAGAACTCTTCATGCCACCGCCTGTGGAGTGGGAAGACCGCATAGCATACGAAGAGTTTCTGGGCGAAATAAAAACAGCCATGATTCTGAAGGGCTGGATTGAAGAAACCAGCGAAGAGGAATTACTTGAAAAATACAAGGTTCAGCCTGGCGACCTCTACCGGATAATTGAGAACGGCAAGTGGCTGCTTCACGCCATGCACGAACTGGCAACACTTTTACGCGATAAAGAAAGCCTGCCCTTAGCCTCTGAGCTGCTAGAAAGGGTAACTAAAGGAATCAAACGGGAATTGCTGCCCATCGTAAAACTTGAAGGCATCGGCAGAGTACGAGGACGTGCAATTTACAATGCTGGATACAAAACGGTGGAAGACATAAAGCATGCGAATATGGATGATTTGATAAAACTCCTTGGCAACGCTTTAGCCAAGAAAGTAAAAGTGCAGGTTGGCGGATTTGTTAAGAAGGAAACCTGGGAGCAGCTTGGCAAAAGTGAAGAGTGGAAACAGAAGGCACTTGGAGACTTCTAGGCTTTTGCGAAGGCTTCTGCTTGTTTAACTGCGGTGCCAAGGTAGCTTTTCGGGTTCAACGCTTCATCTATTTCGGCTTCGGTCAGTTTGCTGTGCACGAACTTGTCTGAGAGGAGGGTTTCTTTGAAGTGGCGCTTTTCAGCCTCGCTTTTGAGGGCTAGTTTTCTTAGCAGTTCGTGGGCTTCTTGCCTGTTTACGCCTTTGCGCGTCAGAGCCATCATAACGGACTCGGACATGGTGCGTCCCTGAGTTAAGCCGATGTTCTGCAGCATCCGCTGCTCGTCAACTCGCAGGTTAGCCACTACTGTTGTCAACAGGGAAAGGATGTAATCAGTAAGAATGCACGACTCTGGAAGCACAAACCGCTCAGTCGAAGACTGCGTCAAATCACGCTCATGCCACGTCACCATATCTTCAAACGCGGGAACCGTGAGGCTTCGAACGATACGGGCTAAACCGCATACGCGCTCGCAAATTTCAGGATTCCGCTTGTGCGGCATAGTGGAGCTGCCGACCTGTTTTTCAGCTTCAAAGGACTCGAACAGTTCCGCAATTTCGGGTCTTTGGAGTTCTCGGATTTCAGTGGCGAAATTCTCCAGAGAAGTGGCAACCATGGATAGAATACAGACGAATTCGGCGTAGCGGTCGCGTTGCACAATCTGCGTCGAAATCTCAGCAGCACGGATACCCAGCCGCTTCATAACAAGTTCTTGGATTTGGGTAGCGTGTTCGCCTAAGCCTGCTTGTGTACCGACGGCGCCGCTCATCTTACCCGCTACCACACGTTCGCGGCAGTCACTGAGTCTTTGGATGTGGCGGTTAACTTCGTATCCCCACACGGCAAACTTGAAGCCCAACGTTATCGGAAGTGCGTGTTGACCATGGGTTCTGCCCATCATAACGGTTTCTTTGTACTTGCCAGCTTTCTCCTGCAAGATGCTTTTCAAGCAGGTCAAGTGCTTCACAATTATGTCAAGCGCATCTTTCAATTGCAGGGCGTTGGCGGTGTCAACTATGTCGTAACTTGTAGCGCCTAAATGAACGTAAGCGCCGCTGGAACCACACTGCTCCGAGAGCGCGCGCACAAGCGATGCAAGGTCGTGTTTGATTTCTTTTTCGATAGCTTTCACGCGTTCCACTTTGACGTACTTCACGGAAGCGTTGGCGACAATTTTTTCTGCGTCCTTCTTTGGTATGTCGCCTACTTCGGCGTGCGCCCAAGCCAAAGCCGCTTCAACATCCAGCAGTTTCTGGACGCGGGCTTCTTCCTCGAAGACTTTTAGCATCTCAGGGGTTCCATATCGACCCGTATCTATGGGTAGAATCGGCAAGTGTCATCTCCTCTTCAGAATGATATGCGGGTTAAACATTAATGTTTTACCAAAACAATTACCCATCAGCATTGAAGAGGGAATGGTGGCCAGCCACGAAGACGACAATTGCGATGTTGGATAAGAGCGGCGGAAACGCCACACCAAAAATCATTGAGATACTGGAAGCGTTGAGTACAGAAGACACTTCACGTTTTGGAATTGCAACCCCTTCCACAGTTACAACATCAAAAGACGCGGAGAGTTTGCGCAGTCAAAAGTTGATTTCGCCTGTCGCGGTAGGCTTCGCAAAATCAAAACAGGGTAAAGAAACTGAATTTGTAAGGTTAGCTGATGCAACCGTTGTCTTTGAAGGAAGAATTTACTCGCCCACATCAACCCCGATTTCGGAGTTGATAGCTAAAAAACCAAAGCAGGACTATGTCAGGCTGGCTGAAGAGGTCGTAAAGGGCGTTGAGGGCGACTTTTCGTTAATGGTGACCAAAGCAGATGGAATAGTGGCGACAAGAGACCCCATAGGCGTGGAACCGCTGTACTACGGCGAGAACGCGTCAATCGCTGCATTTGCTTCGAACCGAAAAACATTATGGAAGCTTGGAATTGAGGACCCCAAGTCTTTTCCGCCTGGAAACGTAGCAGTGGTTAACAGTGAAGGGTTCAAGTTCAAGCCCGTTACGACGCTTGCCTACTCAGAGGCAAAACCGATAACGTTGACGGACGCGGCAGAGAAACTGCAGAAGCTGCTGGAGCAATCAGTTCAGATGCGGGTTGAAGGGTTACGGAAGGCGGCGGTGGCGTTTTCTGGCGGCTTAGACAGCAGCGTGGTTGCTTTTTTGGTTAAGAAATGTGGCGTGGATGTTCAGCTGGTTCATGTGAGTTTGGAGAATCAGCCTGAAACCGAAGAAGCGTGGCGCGCTGCGGAAGAGTTGGATTTGCCGTTACAGGTTCATCTGTTTAAGGAAGCTGACATCGAAAAAATCATAGGGAAAGTGGTCACGCTCGTTGAGGAGCCTGACCCAATCAAAGCCAGCATCGGCGTGCCGTTTTATTGGACAGCAGAAAAAGTGACGGAAGCAGGTTTTCGCGTGTTGTTGGCGGGGCAGGGTGCAGATGAACTTTTCGGAGGCTATCAACGTTACGTTAACGAATACATAGCGGAAGGAGATGAGAAAGTGAGAAGAACCATGTACAACGACGTGGTTAACATTCATGAAAGCAATATTGAGCGGGACGAGAAAATCTGCGGTTTTCACGATGTTGAGTTGCGTTTGCCTTTTGCGTCGTACCAAACTGCCGAGTTCGCTTTGGGCTTGCCTACGGAGTTAAAGTTTGAGAGGAAAGCAGATTCGTTGAGGAAGCTTGTGTTGCGGAAAGCTGCTGAGAACATGGGGCTTTCGGAGGCTATATCAGCGAAGCCTAAGAAGGCGGTGCAGTACGGCACAGGAATAAGCAGTGCGCTCAAAAAAATAGCGAAGAAACGGAAGACAACGTTAGCCGATTATGTAGGTGGATTTTTCCAAAAAGTAGAGTGATAAAGAAAGGAAGAGCCACTCAAGTGACTCTGTCGAATTGCTAACAGATGCGGAAGGGGAGAGTCGAGATAGGTTTACTCGATTACTTGGATGGCGCCTTGAGGACATTGTGACTCGCATGCCCTGCATATTAGGCAGTCATCAACTTTGACTGGCACTGATTTGCCGTCTTTCATTTCGTAAACGCCTACTGGGCAGGTGTTCACGCATGTTTCGCATCCATTGCACTTGTCATCAACTACGATTTTTACCATGTTTTATACCTCTATTGAATTTTATCAAAAGCCAAAAAGGAAGATAAAAGCGTTTAGGTTAACTAACGGAATTCTCAACGTAGTCTTAGCAGAAGTCCGCTAATTGTGCCTTCCACTTTAGTTTTTCGCCGCTCAAGGTCTTCAAGTTGCTTTCGGTAGTCTCCCAGTGACAGTTCGCCTATTTCGTGGCGTGTTTGGGCGGCTTTGATGCTTTGTTCAACTTCGTTGAGTTCGGTTTCTGCGTTTTCCAGTTGCCTGCTCAAGTCTGCGTAGTTACCACCTGCGTTTCGCATGAGTTCACCAATGTTGGCTATGGTTTGGTTTAGCGAGTTGAGGCGGAGTTCTAGTTTTTTGCGCTTGGCTTTGTATTTTTGTCTGGGGATTCTGCCTCTTTGTGCTCGGGCGTCAAGAAATGTAATTTCGGTTTTTATGCGGTTTTTCTCTTCGTATGCTTCGGTGAATGTTTTTACTTGTTCGCGGCTGGGTCCGACTTCTCCTTTTGGCGCTACGATTTTTGTTGTTGGTGCTGGTGCTGCTTTAGCTTTAGTTTTGGGTCGTTTGTAAACTGCCACCACGACGCTACCTACAATTGCTAATGCCCACATCCAAGAGCTTGGGCGGAAAGATATCCACAGAGAACTGTAATTGAAGGTTATCGATGCGACATCCTCGGAGGGAATTATGCTGTCTATGTAGCTTACGCCTTCTTTGTTGATGGTGAGGGTTTCTTGGTAGGCGTTGCGGGTTAGGTCTACGGAAGACCCGATTGAAGTGAGTTGGGGTGTTACTATTTGGGCTCCTTCGGGGGGATTTATGGTTACTGAGGCGGCTTCAACGTAGTAGTCGAAGTAGGGGAACAGGTCTAGATTCAACACGAACTGCCCAGATTGTGAAGAGACGTTGGGTAGCTTGTAGTCTATGGTTATGAGGCTGGATTCGCCTGAATTCATTGCGAGAATTAAGCTTACGTTTGCTGCGCGTGCGACGTTGCTGTCTTGGATTTCAACGGTCAGAGTTCTGCCGAATTGGTCTTTTCCAACTACGTTGGAAGCGGTGAAGGGTATGTTGATTTTGAAGGAGCTGATGTTGCTGGCTGCGTTGTTTATTAGTTTGTAGGTGTCTGTGCAGGTTAGCTCGCCTGAGGGGCTTATGTTGATTTGTCTGTTCAAAGTTGGGATAATGACTTGTTGTATGTAGCCATATGTGCTTGAGAAGGTTGCAGTTGCGGTGAAAGAGGCAAACGCAGACAAATTGCTTGTGGTGTAGCTTGTTGTGTTAACTGCACCATCGGGCTGCGTGATTTTTACGCTACTTGAGCCTACTGGAAGGTCAAGAGTGGTGGTAACTTGGGATGCGGTTGTTGTGAGGCTGGGGTAAGCTGGAAAATCAAGACTAAACCCGCTTGAGGTAGGGGTTAAGAGGCTGTTAGATAAGATGAAAACTACTGTGAAGGTTTGTGATGTTTCTGCTGAGAGAGTTAGGCTGGCTCCGTAGAAGCCGCTTTGACCTTGCAATTGCGCGCCAAGGATCATTGGAATAGTCTGGTTATTGCTGTCGTATGCTGCGCCTTTCAGGACGAAAGCGGCGTATTTGTGTGGGAAGCCTATTTGGAAGGTGTTTGGTAGTTGGCCTGAAATTTGGATGGTGTCGCTTATGACGGTGTTTCCTGAGTAGAGGACTTCTACTTTGTGGTTTACGTTGGTTATGGTGTAGTTTGTGTTTTGGGCGTTGGCTGTTTGAGTGTTAAGTATAAGTGGCAAGAACATAGCCAGTGAAAGAATTGTTAACGCAAAGACCACTGAGGTTCGTTTCACTTGAATTCCTCCAAGTTTCAGGTTTCTTTATGTTAATGTGAGCTTGTTTATTTACTTTTAGAATAATCGGTGCTGTGTTTTTGGGGGTTTAGCTTTTGCGAGGTTATGTGGGGGTGTGTTTTGTTTTTTGTTTAGTTGTAGTTGTTGTTTGGTTGCTATACACATCTACTTCTAAGAGGCTGAGCTGTGGGTTGGGTTTTGCCGAAGGGGTTTGGTTTGGGTTGGTTTTGGTTGTGTCTTGGTTGTGCAGGCAGGGACAAGCAGATGTGTTGTGCTCTGTTACTGTTTTTGACTTATACCCCCCTCATTTATAGAATTTACCTGCAAGTAGACTAACAATTAACTAGAGAAGACTTGCTGTGGCGCTAGCGGACGGAAAGAGTTTTGGAGAGAGAAAGAAAACCCTTGCTTTATTGCTAACTTAAATGCCGAAGACTCCTTTGAAACAGTCACCTTTAAAATGAACCAGTGCACAATACGAATTGAACCAAAACAAAGAGGGACCTGCACGTATAAACCGCTTGAAGTCTTAGGTCCAGAACACGAATTTGCCCTCGTTAACCAAGAACTTGCGCCCTTACCCATCGCTGACAAAGTCATAAAGAGCTACTGCGGAAGAATGGTGAACTTTGTGGAGTTGCCACGCTTCACTTTTGGAAAGGAAATGCAGCTGCACGTCATGGAAGTGAAAGCCAATGAGCCCTTCCAGTCGCCGAGGGTTTTCGAGGAAACCATGCATGAAGCCGTGGTGACTCTGGGAGATTTCTTAAAGAAAAAATTCCACGCCAGTCTCCTCGGAACGGGTATGCATCCTCTGCTCAGGCTTGAAGACACGGGCGTGTGGACTCATCATCACAAGCGAATCTATGAAGAGTATGGAAAAATCTTTAACCTCAAACAGCATGGCTGGCTTAACATCCAAAGTTTCCATTTGAACCTCCCTTACGCCAAAGAGGAAAAAGGTGTTCTGATGCACAACCTGCTCGCAAATGTTTGTGCTTACTTGCCAGCTGTTGCGGCGTCCTCGCCAATTTACGAAGGCAACATGGGAGCAAACGTGGATAACAGGCTCTCTTTCTACAAGGTCAACCAAAAAGAAGTGCCGTCAATAACTGGCGAAGTGATTCCTGACCCGGTCTCGTCGTTTAGCATGTACCAAAAAGAAGTAATTGAAAGGTACTCGCGCGACCTATCTAGTGCAGGCGCTGACAAAACCATCCTGTTTAAGGAGTGGGTGAATTCGCGAGGCATAATTTTCCGATTCGACAGGGCAGCTTTGGAAGTTCGGGTGATGGATGAGCAAGAATGCATTAAATCCGATGTGTCTTTGAGCTGTTTTGTCCGCGCCGCAATGAGAGGTTTAATGAACAGCGAAACAGAGGTGCTGCCGCACTCTGTGCTGGTGTCTGATTTTAACGCGGTTTTGGCGAAGGGGCTTAACGCAGAAGTTCTGCATCCTGAGGGGTCCACGGCGCGGCAAGTGTGCCAGCAGCTGTTTGATGTGGCGTGGGAGAACGCGACTGATGAAGAGAAAAAGTATCTGCCTCTGGTGCAGAAAAGAATAGAGGAAGGTAACCTCTCAGACATAATCAAAGAAAGAGTACTGCGAAAAGCTCAACGAACCGACCTTAAAGAGGCTATAGTGAGTGTTTATTCAACGCTTATTAAGTGCCTTACCACTAACCAACCATACTTCTGACAAAGACAGGAGAGAGTCACGCAATGTCTGACGACCTGACTGGAAAAACGTATTCATTTGATGTCTGCGTTCAATGCAAAACCATCTGCTGCCAAGACGCAAACCCACCACTGACACGAAAACGCCAAAAAATCATAAGTGACTACCTTCAGGAGCAAAAGCGTTCTGCAGAAAACGTTTTTGTCCACGCAGAGTACTCTCACCCCACAAGCGATTCTCAGGGCTACTGCGTGTTTTTCAACAAAACCACTGGAAAATGCAGCATACATCAGGTTAAACCTGAAACCTGCAAGGCGGGACCCATAACATTTGACATTAACCTGCGAACCCGCAAACTTGAATTTTTCCTAAAAAAGGCGGAGATTTGTGCATACGCTCAAATTGTTTACGAGAATAGTGCTCAGTTTAAAGAACATCTGGAAGCTGCCAAAACAGAGATACGGCGTTTGGTTAGCGAGCTTGAGGCGGATGCCTTGAAAGCGATTTTGAAAATTGAGGAGCCCCAAACATTCAAGATAGGTGAAGAAGATTTGTCCGCAGGAGTCTGGGAGAAACTTGGAAGTACATAGTTTTAATAGTTTGAAAAGTGATACTATAAGTTAGCACGTTTTGGAGAAGAGGATAACCGTGAAAACTATAGAACGCAAAATGCTCTCCGAACTTATAAAGAACTCACGAAGAAGTGATAGGGAACTAGCAAAAGCAATAGGCACATCGCAACCAACAGCCACAAGGATACGGAACAAACTGGAAAAAGAAGGCTACATAAAAGAATACACTGCAGTGCCAAACTTCAACAAAATAGGCTACAGCATACTGGCGTTAACCTTTTTGAAGATGGATCTGAAAATGTCCAGAGAGGAATACCTAAAATTTAAGGAAATACATTTTGAAGCAATAACCAAAATTCCGTATACAATTTTTCTCATGAAAACTGGAATGGGGCTTGGATACGACGCCGTAGTAATCTCGCTTCACCCAACTTACGCCTCTTGCGACCAATTCCGAAACGCTCTTAGAGACAGCATGATCTCAAACATAAGCGACGTAAACACATTCTTGATTAACCTTGAAGAAGAAAAAGCCAACATGCCGTTCACCTTTTCAGTGCTTGCCGAGCAACTATTAAGGACCACGGACAAGGACGAAAAATAAACACAGGCATAATTGGAGACAGGAAGGATCTGGCGCGTAAAAAATCACAGAAACCCTGTGTCTCTCAGTTTAAGCGCCAATGCAATGTTGCCTTTGAAATGAACCTTCCCTGTGAAAAAGGCTTTCTCAGCGCTTAGCTTACCATTGATTAGGTCCACGAAGTCTTTGTCTGCCATCTCCAGCGACAGCGAAGGCGTCGGGTGTGTTCCCTCTTTTAGGTCCAGCTTCTGGTCTTTTACTGTAGCAACCCAGTTGCCTCCGTCAGAACCAGTTATGCTTACCTGAACTATGACGTCGACACCAGCAGCTTTTTCTGGTTTAAATCGTTGGGGCAGAATCTTTTCGAAGAAATCCCGAGGAGTTGCAGCTTCCATAACTATCCTTCCACGTTTTTCCTAAACAAATCTTTCTCTTTGGGTCTAGTTAGCTCAGTCGCGGCGCAGTTTTCCACGACTTGAAACTTGTAACCGCGTATTATAGCGGCAGGTATTCCTTCGTTTGACTGCCCAATCACAAGTTCCGCTGCGGAGGCTAACTCATCAGCTATGCAAGTTTGCTTAATTCTCAAAACATAGCCGAAAAGGTCTTTTTCGCCACGTCTATCACGTATGGGTTTGATTCCTGCGACGCCTATGGCAATGTTGATTTCACCCATACGCAACGGGCGACCATGAGTGTCAGAGACTATTACCGCCACATCGCAGCCAGTCAGCCGCTTTATCTCCTGTCTTATGTTGCGCGCGGAAGCATCAGGGTCAACTGGCAACAACACCACGTTTCTGTCGCCTTCCACATTTGAGCGGTCTACTCCAGCGTTTGCTGAAACTATGCCGTTTTTCGTTTCGATTATGAGGCTGTTGCGACCCATACGCACAATTTCTTTTGCCTCACGAAGAATAACCTCCACCAAAGTAGGGTCTTTGCCGACTTTCTTCGCTACCTCCAAGGCTCTTGCAGACGGCGTGACTTCGTCGAGGTTAACCACGTTGCCCTCTGCTTTGGAAACAGCAACATGTGTGATTATTATGATATCGTTCTCCTGAACAGGTGCATTCTGCTTTTTTGCTGCCTCACATACAAGTTGCCCCAAGTTGTCGCCTTTCGTTATTAACGGCAGGTTCTCAACGGCAATTATCTGGACAGGGTTCACGGGGCATCCCTCGTTTTCATGTGACTGGCTACTTGTGCAGTAAAACTTTAAAGCTTATCTGCCGCACCCAGCCTAAAAGTAGCTAAAACACTGTAAAATGGATAGAGCTTTCGTCTTTAACAAGGTTTTATAACTCTGCAACATCACTATTAAATCACCTAAAGCAAAGCACTTCTTGTTGATAAGGTGGTTAAATCTGGGAGTAGAAAACCTTAGCCGCATTTTTAACCCAAAACGAATTGCCGTTATAGGTGCAAGTGAAAGAGAAGAGGCGTTCGGCGCCAAAATATTTCACAATTTGACAAGCACATACAAAGGCACAGTTTACCCTGTGAACCCTTTCCGGCGAACAGTACAGGGAACAACGGCATACCCAAGCATCGACAAAATTCCGGATAAAGTGGACCTTGCAATAATCGCCACGCCTGCGCACATCGTTCCGCAAATCGTTGAAGAATGCGGAAAAGCGGGAGTTTCAGGAATAATTATAACTTCAGCGGGTTTTAGAGAAACAGGGAAAAAAGGTCAACTCTTAGAGCAACAAATTCTTGAACACAAAAAAACCTACGGCTTGCGAATAATGGGTCCAAAAAGTTTCGGCGTTATAAGACCAAAAATTAACCTTTACGCCACTTTTGCGAAGAAAACAGCCCTTCCAGGAAAGATTGCGTTCATCTCCCAAAGTGCTGCTTTGTGCGCTTCAGCTTTAGATTGGGCATCTGAAAACCAAGTTGGCTTCAGTGCAGTCGTCTCCACTGGGTCAATGCTGGACGTAGACTTGGGCGATTTGATTGATTACTTCGGAATGGACTCCCAGACCAAAAGCATCGCGCTCTATGTGGAATCAATAAAAAACGCAAGAAAATTCATGAGTGCCGCACGGGGTTACGCCAGAACCAAACCAATCGTGCTGGTTAAGGCAGGACGCTTCCAAGAGAGCAGGGCATCAACGCTTTCACACAGCGGCGCTCTGAGCGGACAAGATGCT
>CALMWK010000136.1 GCA_937873375.1 Candidatus Bathyarchaeota archaeon | reverse complement strand
ATAGAAATGGTGGAGGTAAACGGGAAAAAGCGCCCCATGTTTCTCTTGGACCGCTGCATCTTCTGTTATCAGTGTGCTGAGAGCTGCCCAAGAAACGCCATCCAAAGCACCGACATTTTCGAGCTAGCGACAACAAATAAATCTGACCTAGTTCTAAAACCTCAACCAATTGATCAAAAAAGTGACGGTGCTTAGCATGATTCTTGAGCTTGTCAGCGCAGGATTGGTAATATCAGCGTGTTTAGCTATCTTCCTCGATGAAGCAGTTTACTCAGTTGCCGCTTTGGCGGGGACATTCCTTCTCACGGCGTTATTGTACGCGTTAAGTGGTGCTCCTTACGTGGCTATTTTCCAGTTCGCCGTGGGTATAGGTACTGTAGCAATTCTGTTTTTGTCTGGCGAGACGCTCAGTGAAACGCCCGTAACTAAAACCCAGCCAAAACAATTAATCGGCTTAGGGGTGTTGGGTGCTGTTTTGTCTTTGCCAGCGATTTTCTTGTCTGTTTCACATCAAAACGGCGTCACTTATTCTGTTCCCTTCGGGGAGGCTCTGTGGGATTTAAGAGCTTTGGATGTGGTTTTGCAGGGCTTGGTTATAATGACGGTGGCTTTAGGCATTGGCATAGTTTTGTATCACAAGAAGAAAAGCAGCAAAAAACGGAGTGTTGAACAGTAATGGACTTCGTCATTTTATCCATGGTGATGCTTGCCATAGGCATTTACGGCTTGTTAACCCAGCGGCACTTGCTCAAAGTTTTCGTTTCTATCGAGTTGGTCGCAACCGCCGCCACCCTAAACTTCGTCATGCTTGCGTCTTCAGCAAGTATAGGTGTGGGCGAATCTTTCCTGATTCTGGCTTTCTCTACAGACACATGTGTCAGCGCAGTCATTTTGGCTCTGCTGGTTATCGCGTCGAGAAAGTATGGAACAACTGACATAAGCAAAATAGTGAGTCCTGAACCTGAAGACGAAGAAGAGGAAAACACCGAGGCTGATGCGTAGTGCAGTTAACTGATGTTTCATCTTGGCTTGTCTGGATACTTCCATTGGTTTCCAGCGTTTTTGTCCCGTTGATTGCAAAGTTTAGTGCCAAAGCAAGGAACTACTTTGTCATACTAATCGGAGCAGTTACTGCTTTCTTGGCTTTTACTCTCATACCCGCTGTTGCCTCTGGCGCCGAAGGCTTCATCAATCTGACCGCGCCGTGGATTCCCGGAGGCATAACTGCTGGTGTTTTCATTGACCCCCTCAGCGTGTTATTTGCCTGTTTGGTAAGTTTCTTTGGGCTCATAATAGTCATCTACTCACAAGGCTACATGAAAGGCGAAGCAAACTTAACGCGTTACTACTTCTTCATGCTCCTTTTCATAGGCTCAATGATTGGCCTAGTAATCTCTGACAACTTCCTGCAGATGTTCATCTTCTGGGAGATGGTGGGTCTTTGCAGTTACGCTTTGATTTCTTTCTGGAGCAACCGCCCCGAATCTGTTAAGTCAGGCAACAAAGTTTTCCTCATGACCCGCATCGGCGACATCCTGCTGCTTGCCGCCATAGGCATCCTCTATGCGAGCTTAGGAACTTTCTCGTTCCGCGAAACAATTACACTCTTACCCACACTGCCAACATCAACCATAACCACAGTGGCATTCCTGCTTTTCGGCGGTGCCATCGCAAAATCCGCTCAACTGCCTCTGCACACTTGGCTGTACAGCGCAATGGAAGCACCAACTTCTGTTAGCGCTCTACTGCACGCTGCCACAATGGTTAAGGCAGGTATCTATCTTGTTGCCCGATTCATATTAATCGCTGGTCCCTTGGTGGCTACGCTTCCGCTGTGGTTGCCGAGTGTGGCTTGGGTTGGAGTTTTAACTGCTTTCTTGGGCGCCACAATGGCTCTGTACACAACCGACATCAAAGGGGTCTTAGCATATTCCACAGTTAGCCAGTTAGGCTTCATGATGGCAGCTTTAGGGTCTGTTTCTCTTGCTGCGGCTGCTTCGTTGGGCTGGTTTGCAAGCTTGTTCCACATGGTCAGCCACGCTTTCTTCGAAGGGCTGGGCTTCCTTTTGGCAGGTGGCATTATTCATGCGCTTGGCACCCGCGACATGCGTCTCATGGGTGGACTCCGAAAAGCTATGCCCATTACTTTCGCGTTAGCAGTCATAATGATTATAACTACAAGTGGTTTGCCTCCGTTTGCGGCTTTCTTCAGCAAAGGTTTGGTTATTGAAAGTTTGATGGAAACAGGAACCCTGTTGCAGGTAATCCTACTCTTTGCCGCGACCGCCCTCACGTTTGCCTACAGTCTAAGATTCATGAAACTAACTTTCTTAGGCAATCCATCTGAGCATCTGAAAAAGCTGCATGTGCATGAGGCACCCAAAATTATGCTGGTGCCCGCTGGCATACTCGCCGCCTTATGCATTGTCTGGGGCTTCATTCAACCAGCACTTGGCAGTTTTCTGCATCTTGAAGCTGAAACCAGTCTGCTGGGCGCCTTCTTCAACATAGAAACCGCGGTATTCGCAGCTATCTTGGTCCCAACAGCATTGCTCATTTACGCTACCTACTTCAAGAACTTCTCAGTAATGAATGCCATCCGAAGCGACAAAAACCCCGTTTCGAAGCTGCTCAAACACGGTTACTTCTTTGATGACTTCTACGAGAAAGTCACTGCTAAAGCCGTGATGGTTTTCTCTGGTGGCGTACAGTTCGTTGAAGACATTGGCTTTGAAGCGTTCCCACAGAAGTTTGCTAACGGCATCGTCCGCTTAGCAGGCGGAGTCCACAAGTACCTTGACACAGCCACTGACCAGTTCCTGAATGTGGTTGCTGGGCGAACATTGGGTGGCGCATCCAAAGTGAGAACCCTTGACACGTTGGCGGATAAGCTCTTGGATTTGCTTGCTGGCAAAACTTTGCGTTCAGCGTCAAAAGCTGCAAAAGCTACAAAAGCTCCAAGGAACAGTTTGCAGCACTATCTTGCGGCTGCAATTATCGGTTTCATTATGCTCGTAGTATTGATAATAATCAGTATAGGTGTGTAACATGTCGTACCTTCTATTATCCGTGCTTCTATTGCCTGTTCTGTCTATTCCCTTCGTTTACTTAGCTGGAAGAAAATCCGCCAAGTCCGCAGCCCTTCTGCTTTCCTTGGTTGCGCTGGTTACTTTGGCGTTAGTTCTGACTACGGTGCCCACTATCCTGAATAGTCCTTCCAACAGGTACGTTGAAACTTACCCGTGGATTCCCGTATTGAACTCTAATTTCACGCTTTTTGTAGATGGCATAGGCTTGTCCATGGTCATCATTACAATGGTGCTGATGATAGCCGCGGCTCTCTACTCGATAAATTACATGGCGGGAAAGAAGAACCTCCCAGTGTACTACACGCTCCTCTCTCTGCTCTTTGTGGGTCTGATAGGAGTATTCATTTCATCCAACCTATTGTTCTTCTATTTCTGCTGGGAACTCATGCTTGTCCCCGCGTTCTTCCTCGTCGGCGGCTGGGGCTACAAAGAATCCTACAAAGCCAGCTTCAAGTTCTTCGTGTTCACCCATGCAGGCGCCGTGTTCGTCCTGTTAGGCATAGGCGCAATTTACATGTTAACCGGCAGCATAGACTTGTTCACTGCCGAAAAGCTCCTGTTAACCCAGAACCCTGACATTGTTAGATGGATACTGATCGCTCTAACCGGGGGTTTCGCTGTTAAAATGGCGATTTTTCCTGTTCACATGTGGCTTCCCGATACGTACGCAGAAGCTCCCGCTCCGATGTCTGCGCTTATAAGCGGTGTTCTCACCAGCGCAGGAGCCTATGCAATAATCCGCGTATCCATGGAAACCGTTTTTCCAGCTGTGGCAGCAACCAGTTTTGGAATAGACTTTTTGCATGGCTTAGCCGTTTTTGGAGTAATCTCTGCGTTCTTTGGCTCATTTGTTGCCCTTGCACAAAATGACATAAAAAGGATAATCGCTTACTCCAGCATTTCACACATGGGCTACATA
Organism: Candidatus Bathyarchaeota archaeon; assembly: GCA_937873375.1. Taxonomy (GTDB): domain Archaea; phylum Thermoproteota; class Bathyarchaeia; order Bathyarchaeales; family Bathycorpusculaceae; genus JADGNF01. The sequence continues at coordinate 11,210 of CALMWK010000136.1, read as the reverse complement.
CTCTTCGGCGTATCCCTGTTTCCGCTGCAAACTGCAATGACTGGAACCGTTTTGCACATTGTAACTCACGGGCTCAGCAAAGGGTTATTCTTCCTAACCGCTGGCGCAATCATGAGCGTATTCGCAATCAGGGACATCCGCAAAATGGGTGGTCTCGCTGGAAAAATGCCTATAACCGGCACCGCTTCCGCAATTGCAGCTTTAAGCCTCGGCGGAGCACCACCATTTGCATGTTTCATCAGCGAATTCTTCATCTTCATGGGTGCATTCCAGATGATTCCAATTGACAGCTTCTACATTGTGCCTACTGCTTTGATGCTCATCGCCACCGTACTTTCCCTTGCTTATTCGCTGCGGTTTGTGTCTAAAGTTTTCCTAGGACCCTCCAACATCAAAGAAATCGGCGAAGGCGAAAAGAAGAAATTTGAAGTTCCACGCTTCATGCAGCTAGCTATGATAATCTTGGTCATCTTGGTCGTCTTGATAGGCATCTACCCGTCGTTCTTCATAAACCTCATAAACACCGCAACAGCAACTTTCCTCTAATTTTTTAGATTTTTTTCTCAATCCGCTATTAATTTTAGATGTATGAATAAGTGCTGCCCGTTAAGGGGAGCATATTTGGAGCCTAATAGCAATTCGATGCAGAAACCTATAGGGGGGTAGGTCAAGCACCAGAAAAAAGGGTAGGGGGAGGGGGTAGCAGAAACGTAGGGTCCTATCAGGGGTCAAAAACTTCGACATAGTTGTTTTCAGACAAATCACATAATTAACCCACAAACCCGCCCAACAAAAACCAGACAAACCGTGACTAAACTTTTAAACTGAACACCACATTAAACCATAGCAAACCCACACAAGGCTGGTACTACACTTGGACATAGAAAAACGAATTGAATTAATCTGCAGACCCCCAACCGAGGAAGTTCTCACACCCGAAGACCTCAGGCAACTGCTGGAAACAGAAGAGCACCCAATTGCCTACAACGGTTTTGAACCATCTGGGCTCGTCCACTTGGGAACAGGCGTCATCTGCGCTTACAAAATGAAAGACTTCGTCGAAGCAGGTGTGCACTTTAAAGCGTATTTGTCAACGTGGCACGCTTGGCTCAACAACAAACTTGGCGGAGATTTGACGCTTATTAGGAAAGCGGCTGACTTGTTCCGCCATTCTTGGATTGCTTTGGGTGTACCAGCGGACAAAGTAGAATTCATCTACTCTGACAAACTTTATGATAACCTTGAATTTTGGTCGAAAACGGTGAAAATCGCCAAAAACCTAACCATAGCCCGAACAACCCGAACCCTTGAAATCGCTGGACGAAAAGAAACCGAAGCCCATTACGTCAGCGACTTCCTCTACACACCCATGCAAGTAGCAGACATATTCCATTTAAACGTCAAAATCTGCCAGCTAGGCATGGACCAACGCAAAGCCAACGTGGTAGCACGGGAAATTGGCGAAAAAATCGGCTACTGGAAACCCATCTGCGTCCACCACCACCTGCTACAAGGTTTAGAAAAACCCAAAGTTTGGCCAATCCCAGAAGGACAAGAAAAAGAAGCTGTGGCTTCTGCGAAAATGAGCAAAAGCAAACCTGAAACCTGCATCTTCATCTACGACACGCCAGCCGAAATCAAACAGAAAATGACAAAAGCCTTCTGCCCCGAAAAAACCGTTGCGTTCAACCCAATCATTGACATCTGCAAATACATAATTTTCCGAGAAAACCCCGTTTTCACCATTGAGCGTCCAGCAAAATTCGGTGGTACATTGCAGTTCCAAGACTTCAACGAGCTCGCTGTAGCTTATACGGAAGGCAAACTGCATCCGCAAGACCTCAAAAACGGCGTAGCCGAACAACTCGGCAAAATACTGGAACCTGTCAGAAGATACTTTGACACAAACACAGAAGCAAAAGCCTGCCTAGAAACCATACGGCAAGCAAAAATCACAAGGTAAACATGCCCTTGTCAACGCGGCTGAAAGAAAAAGAAGAAAAACTCCGGCAAATCTTAGACTCGCTCGCAGAGGAATCAGCAAAAGGCACACCCATAATCGTTGAAGGCAAAAAAGACACGCAAGCCCTGCGCAACCTCGGCATAACTGGACCAATATTAACGGTTAAAACAGGCGGCAAATCCTTCATCCAAGCCCTGCATGAAATAGAGCAAACCCACGCTTTGGAAGTTATTCTCCTTTTGGATTTTGATAGACGCGGAAAAGAAGGAACAAAACACCTAAAACAAAACTTGGAACACGCAAAAATTAAACCCAACCTCACCTTCTGGCAGTCACTTTCCGCGTTGTTTGGACGAGAAATCCAATGCATAGAAAGCCTAACCGCTTACATAGAAACCCTGAAGAAAAAAACTGACCCTAAACTGTGACTGTGTCGGCGCAGTCACATACTCTTATTTTTCAAACGCCCGTAATATCAAATGTGCATCCGGAGGCACCGAAAATGAAGAAACCACTCTTTAAACATTGGTTGGGCTCCAATATACAGCCTGCAGAATCAGCTGTTTCCACGAAAGACGGATGCATAAAAGTTTTTTATGGGTTGGACGAAGAGGTTTGGCGAACTGAATGTCTTTTTTGCTTCCCAGTATCTGCGGCAGATGCTCTTAAACCTCTAAGTCCAGCCTCAATTTGGAAGTGGAGGTTCTAAAAATTGCCTATGGCTTTTGTTCTTTTGAATACTGAAATTGGTGCTGAGCGTGATGTGCTGAAGGCTTTGAAGAGTGTTGAGGGTGTGCAGGAAGTTTTCAACCTAATGGGCGTATACGACATAATTGCTCACATTAAAGCTGACACCATGGACAAGCTCACAAGCATCGTGAACGAGGAGCTCCGCATCAGCAAAGTCCACTCGAAGCTAACCGTGGTTTGTTGTGCTGAGAACGAACCTGAGCAAATCGAAAAACGCATGTTCGCAACAGCTTAGCAAGCCAAATGCCTCTTTTTTTCTGAAATCTTTTTACCTTGCGCAGACCAAACTCTAACTTGCAGGGAACAAGTTGCCGTTAAACAGTAAACAGCGGATGCATATAGGATTCGACGACACCGACTCGACAAGGCAAGGCTGCACCACCTATGTAGCAGCGCTTCTCATTGAAGAGCTAGAAAAACTGGGGGTGAATTTTCTGGATTACCCCCGCTTGGTTAGGCTTAACCCTAACGTTCCATGGAAGACCCGAGGCAACGGCGCCTTGTGCCTGCGAATCGAGTACCCTGAAGATGTTGAAGAGGAACTAAAACAGCGCACCATAGACTTGATTGAGGCGCACTCTGACCTCGACTGGAAAGGCACAGACCCGGGCATAGTTTTCTTAAAACGCGCCGAAGTTCCCCAAGAACTCATGGCTTTCGCCAAAAAAGCCACCACAAGCATTGTGACCCTAAAAGAAGCCATGCAGCTCATCTGTAAATTTAACGCGGAAGCACTGGGTTACAACACGCAACGCGGCATTATAGGCGCACTTGCAGCCATCGGCGAAACCTTCCCTGAAGACCACACCTACGAGTTGATTGCTTACCGTACCGCGGAGAACTGTGGCGCCAAACGTAAAGTGGATGAGGCTTCAATTTTCAAAATGGACCAAGCCCTGCAGCCTTACACTTTTAACAACGTGGACACAGAAAAGCGGCGAGTGATTATTACGCCGCGTGGTCCAGACCCTATTCTGTTTGGCATTAGAGGCGAAACACCAGAAATTGTGAAAAAAGCTTTTGGCATGGTCAAGGCTTTGGAGTCTGTGGAGCGCTGGGTGGTTTTCCGTTCTAACCAAGGCACCGATGCGCACCTTACGCATTTGGGAGCGTTGAGTCAGATTCAGCCCTACAGCTCAATCGTCGCCAAAGGAGTGGTTTGTCGGAAGCCTGAGGTTGTTCCTGTGCGGCACGTGGTTTTCGCCATTAAAGATGAGACAGGTGAAGTTGATTGTGCAGCTTACGAGCCTACTGGTGTTTTGCGTAAAATTGCGCGCTCGCTTGTCGTGGGGGATGTGGTTGAGGTTTATGGTGCCGTCAGGAAAGCATCTAAAAACAGGCCTTTGACGATTAACCTTGAAAAAATCCGTGTTCTGCAGTTGGCGCCTGTGGTTTTGCATCAGAATCCTCTGTGCTCAAAGTGTGGCAAGCGGCTAAAGTCTATGGGTAGGGGGCAGGGGTTGCGGTGTGAAAAATGCGGCGACCGATACAGCGACCTTGTTAAGGTTGAGGTTGGTTTGCCGCGTGAGTTGAAGGTTGGGCTTTATGTGACTTCGACGCGTTCGCAGAGGCATTTGACAAAGCCGCTGAGGCGTTACGGCTTAGAAAAGCATGGAGGCGCAGGGGTTGGCATGGTTAAAGAGTGGCATTCTTCCACTTTGGTTTGATTGGCAACCTGTTTGGTTCCGTTATTGAAGATTGGTGCTGCTGCCTTTTTCGATTAAGCAAGCAGGAACTTGCCCTTAGTAGGGGAAGGGTAAGTTTTTGCTGTCTTCTTCTATAACGAGCAGTGCTTTGTTGACTTCTCTGAAGTATTTGATGACGGTTGTTCCGCGGGCAGTGTTTGCGTAAACTACTCTGCTTTTGCCAACCATTCTTTCTTCAACTAAGCCTTGTTTTAATAGAAAGTCTAGGTATTCTTTTAGGACCTTGCAGTTGACGTTTGCCTTGTACATGATGTGCGTTAACTTTAATGGTCCTCGTTGTGCTAAGACCTTTAGAATGTCAACGTACATTTCTAGTTTGGAGCGCCTCATATTTATCCCGTAACTATAGATGGCTCTAAATTCAGTATAACGATTTGTGTGTAGGTAAATGACATACATACTTTAAGTGCAGTCGATTTGAGGAATGGTGTAATGTTGCGTAGTGTTAAAAGCAAGAAGTGGCTAAGTTTAGAAAAAGTTAAGGGTTAAACCAACACAAAGACATAGACGGGCTACACCATGAGTTTGAGAGTAAATCCCCAATACGAGAAAATGCTGCCGAAGATGTCTGAGGAAGAATTCGCCGAACTCAAAGTCTCCATAAAAGCTGAAGGCCAACACTACGCGATTATAGCTAACGAAGACTTGGAAGTTTTAGATGGGCATCATCGGTTCAGAGCTTGCACTGAGCTTGGTATTGAGCCTGATTTTGAAGTGCGCAAATTTGAGGATAAGTTGCTGGAGAAAAAGTTTGTTATCGAAGCGAACCTTAGGCGTCGGCATTTGAATAATTTTCAGCTTGTGGAGTTGGCTGTGCCCCTGCTGGAGATTGAGAAGGCGTTGGCGAAGAAAAGGCAAGCTGAAGGCGGAAAGAACGGACGGGATTTCCAGTTAGGGTTAGGGGTAGCGCCAAATGACGCTAAGCCAGCTTTCAAGGCTAAAGCAGCTGAGGTTGTGGCGAAGAAGGTGGGTGTGTCGACTAGGACTTTTGAGCGGGGAAAGAAAATTGTGGAGGAAGCCAGCGAGGAGGATAAGCAGCAGTTGCGGGAGGGCAAGACGAGCATTGCTAAGGTTTATCGTGGTATAGTGGCTCCCGAAAAAGAAGCAAACACACAGCCAGTCATCGCGTCATTGCCTGCCGTTGATGACCCCAAGGCAGTGCAGAATAAAGAGGCGCTTTCAGTTGTGTTGAAGGGCTTGGCTGAAAAGAAGCTGTTTTGTCCTTCATGTGGGAACGCAATGTTGGAGTGCAGCAAGTGCCACAAAACCCTGCGTGATTCTCTTAAGCAATAGTTCGAAATACGGTGTTACGAAACGCTTTAAATTTGTGGAACTCGTAACCCTCAAAGAGCAAGAAACGTCAGTCACAATGAGGCTTTGAAGTTGAAGGAATTCCCAGCAGAAATGTATGCGCTTCCGTTCTTTAAACAGGAAGGTTTCGTACGCAAGCACTGTTCAAAGTGTGGAGAATACTTCTGGACGCAAGATGCCAGTCAGGAGTTTTGTGGAGAATCCAGCAGCGATGAATGTGGCTGCTATACTTTTCTGAAAAATCCACCAACAAAAAAGAAGTTCACTCTGCCCGAAATGCGGGAAGCGTTCCTGTCCTTCTTCGAGAAGCAGAATCATACGCGGATTAAGCCTTATCCTGTTGTGGCGCGTTGGAGAAGCGACATCTACCTCACACACGCCAGCATCATAGACTTTCAGCCTTACGTAACAGAAGGCATTTCGCCTCCGCCAGCAAATCCGCTGGTTATTTCTCAACCATCCATCAGGCTCACAGACATTTCTAACACTGGACCCACCTTTGGCAGGCACCTCACCATATTTGAAATGGGTGGCGCACACGCGTTCAACTATCCCGACAAAGAAATTTACTGGAAAGACCAAACCGTACGCTACCACCACGAATTCGCCACCAAGGTGCTTGGGATACCGTCTGAAGAAGTCATCTACAAAGAGGGCGTTTGGGTTGGCGGTGGAAACGCTGGACCCGACGTTGAATGCATCGTGCGCGGTTTAGAAGTTGGCACCTTGGTTTTTATGCAGTACAAGGTTGTCGGAGACGAGTTTGTGGAGTTGCCCATACGCACGGTTGACACTGGTTATGGCATAGACCGTTTTGCGTGGATAAGCCAAGGTACGCCTAGTTTGTTCCAAGCGATTTACGGTGACCTGCTGGACAAAGTGTTGGGCATGGCTGGGATAACGAATGTTGATGATGATTTTCTGTTTCGCATAGCCAAATATTCTGGTTTGGTGAGCGTAGACAAGATGGCGAACAGGCTTGTCACCCGAAAACGTGTTTCGGAGCTCTCAGGAATAGACGTTGCAACCATGGACAAAGTCCTCATACCCATCGAGAACGCTTGGGCAGTTACCGACCACACAAAAACCCTGAGCTTCATGCTTTCTGAAGGCGTTGTGCCGTCAAACATCCAAGAAGGCTACTTGGCGCGGATGCTGTTCCGCAGAGTTTACCGCTTAATGCGCGGCTTAAACATGCCCATCGATGGATTATACGACATCGTGGACATGCAGGCAGATTATTGGGGCAAGGATTTTCCGCAGATTAAAGCCATGAAAAACGAAGTCGTCGAGATGCTCAAGGTTGAGCAGGAGAAGTTTGAGGATACGCTGAAGCGCGGTGAAGGCATTGTGAAACGTATCGCGGATGACCTTAAGACAAAGAAAACGGGCAAAATATCCGATGCCACCCTATCGGAATTGTATGATTCGCATGGGTTGCCGCCTGAAATTGTCAAGGAAGTCGCTGAGGCAGAAGGCATAAAAGTGGAAATTCCAGAAAACTTCTTTTCGCTGGTGGCTAATCGGCACATGCAGGCGAACAAGCCCTCTGAGGAAGAGGAAGCTAAAGCAGAGCACACGCTGGAAGTTGCGGTGGAAGGGTTGCCTGCGACTGAGCAGCTGTATTATGTTGACGCGTACATGCGTGAGTTCGACGCGAAGGTCCTAAAAGTCGTCAACGAAGAATTTGTTGTGCTGGACAGGACGTGTTTTTACCCTGAAGGCGGAGGGCAACCAGCGGACCATGGGCACTTTGCTTATGATGGTGGTGTGCAAGCTGAGGTTGTGGATGTGCAGAAGGTTGGCAGAGTAATCTTGCACAAAGTCAAAGCTGAAAAGTTGCCCAAAGAAGGCGCAACGTTGCAGGGTATTTTGGATTGGGAGAAGCGTTACTCGCTCATGAAGGCGCACACGGGAACCCACTTGATTAACGGTGCGGCTAGGCGAGTTCTGGGTGAGCATGTTTGGCAGGCTGGCACGCAGAAAGGCGTGGAAACCACCCGAATAGACATTTCCCATTACCGACGCTTAACACCCGAAGAAATACACAAAATCGAAACCTTAGCAAATGAGGCTGTCTTGGCGGACATGCAAGTAGAAACCGCATGGTTACCACGAAACGAAGCAGAATCACGTTATGGTTTTCGACTCTACCAAGGCGGCGCTGTTCCAGGCAAGATGATTCGCGTGGTGAAAACTGGCACTTGGGATGTGGAAGCCTGCGCTGGAACGCACCTGAAGAGCACTGGCGAGATTGGCTATGTCAAAATCCGCAGCACAGAACGCATCCAAGATGGGGTGGAGCGGCTTGTTTACTCGGTTGGCATGCAGGCGGTGAGGGCGGTGCAGGAGCAGGAGAGGTTGCTGTGGAAGGTTTCAGAGGTGTTGAATGCGCCTTTGGGGAAGCTGGACAAAACTGCCGAACACATCGTGAAAGAGCTGAAAGAAGCCAACACGGAGAAGCGCAAGCTGCTCAAGGAATTGGCGGCGAAAGAGAGCGCAGGCGCAGCAGCAGGAAACGCAGCGGAAACGCAGCAGGACATTGCGGGCGTGAAGCTGTTGAAGCGCGACTTCGGAGAAGTAACTGACGTTGCACGTATGGTGCAGACAGGCAGCGAAATCATAAAACACAACGACGCAATCGTGACGCTGTTTTATGGTGCCGACGCCAAAACCACCCGAATAATGGTCATGGCGGGAGATGCGGCTGTAGCTAAAGGGGTTAACGCCAGCGAAGTGGTTAAGGTTGCAGCGCCAGTTTTCGGTGGGGGCGGCGGTGGAAGACCCAACTTTGCACAGGGCGGCGGAACCAAACCTGAAAAACTCCAAGACGCAGTCAAAACAGCTGAGGAAGCAATCAAAAAACAGCTAAAACCGTAAACGCTTGGGCTTTGTGTTCAGGCAAACCTACGCAACCTCTATATTTTGAAAAGTAGCTGGACATTGAGAAACTGAATTTGAGGCTTAGAACCCAAGAATACGTAGTACTATGGATGTACCAATACCCGACCCTACTATTATGAACCAAATTGCTTTTTGCATGAATTTTTGAATAGATTTGCCATATTCAAAATACGGAAATAACCATTGAATGAATAAGTACAGTCCAATTGCAGAGAACTGCACAAGCAAATAAGCCAAAGTTAAACCTTCTCTCGTTAGCAAACCAAAAACTAATTGGATGGGATACGCCAGAATCAAAGCCAAGATAATAGGAACAAATATTTTTATTAACCAATTTGTTTTGAGTGGAGCATAGCTTAAGCGATATTTCTCAAGTATCTCCACTATACGATTCGCCACACCATTTACCCATGTGGCATTTTTTCCAGAGATAAAACATTCTCTTGAATAACTCCTATTAAAATTCATCTCAATCTTAACGTAGGGGTCTTCGCAATATCCTGTCGAAATTGTTATTCCTTGGATGTCTTTTCCCCAATCCAAGCTAATAAACTCTTGAACTGAACTACTGCTAATCTCTTGACTTTTGGAATCCAGATGGTATTGTAGTTTGAGATTTTCATTCTCTAAAAGTTCGCCTAATTCATTAATAAGACCCTTTTCAATTCTGGTCGGCTTGATAGGTATCGTTATTTTTGAAGTAATACTTGACATTTCAATAACAAGTATATTTCATAAGCAATTTAAGATTTTTTACTTTGTTTTATTTTATTCACTGGAAAGGTGTTTGAACAGTTCTGCTGGGCTATCCATTTATGTGCTGTAAAGTATCTGAGAGGGTTTTTGGGTTTATGTAAACTTTTGGGGAATGCGCTTTTTTCTTTTGAGTTAACTAATGCCTGCTTGCTACTGGTTGCACAACCAATACACAACCAAACAGCGCCCAAAACAAACCCCTTCGCCAAAACAACGCAAACAGCTCAAAGCCTAAGAAGTAGATGTGTATAGCAACCAAACTACAACTACAACTAAACAAAAAGCAAAATAGACAGTTAACATGCACTCACAACCTGTTTTGAATTCTTTAACATGGCGTATATGTTGTTTGTGAATAAACAGCCCTCAGCGCACAACCCGCATCAGGCTGTAGCAGGCTGCACAACCAAAACAGAACCAAAAACACAACCAGAAAAGTAATGACGTAGCAAACACCCACAACCACACACAAAACAAAAAAAGAAAAACGGCTCACTTTAAGGAGGCAACTTTGATGCTTGCACGCCCTGCATACCCCAATTAGTCTTGGGAACATCATGAATAATCACGTGCACTTGATCAGCCGTAACGCCGATTTCCTCAAAAGCCCTAGTTATCCCCTTTATGAGCGTAGCTTTCTGCTCCTCGCTTTTCCCCGACCAAGTTTCAACTATAACCACAGGCATCAATTCACCTCCAACACAGACCAACGCTTCCCACTACACCACTCTCCGATGGCTGCCCTGTTTTTAACTTTTGTTCTATGTCCAGCCGTACAATATATCAAAACTAGAAGGCTCCCTCATAAAGCCTCCACAACAAGTAAACAGTAGATAAACTTGAAAAGGTGAAAGCTCACATGCTCAGAATCAAAGCAGTCCCCAGTTTAGTTCTCGTCCTTATGGGCAGCATGGACCTGCTAACAACCCTAGTTGGCATAGCCTATTTCGGGGCAGTTGAGTGCAACCCGTTCCTCGCTGGCATCGTGAGCACAAACCTCGTAGCGTTCATAGCCCTGAAGTTGACTTCAACAGTTTTTGTGGGCTTAATCTTCCACCAAGCAGGAAAAATACTCACCCAAACACCAGACAAAACCACCAAAGCCTACACGCTAACACGGCACCTGCTCAAAGCAGCATACATAGGCGTAGCAGCATTCATGATGGTCGTCATCGCAAACAACTTCTTGGTCCTCACAGGCACAATCTAACCCCCCAACTTCAAGCCAAACAATTTTAACCACGCCACGAAGAATCACATCACATGCAAGCCAACTTCAAACCAGCAGTCGTCTGGCTAATTCTAAACAAACAAACCGAAGAAGCACTCGAACTGCTAGCCAAAAACTACAAAGTGAACACGCCAAAGCTCAAAATTGGCTTGCCAAAAGGACACAAAAACAAAGTCTACGGCACATACTCCGCGAAAAACCAAACCATCAGCCTACTCAACAGCGACATGCTGGGCAACCCGTTTGTGGTTCTGCACGAGTTTTACCATCACCTGCGCACCAAATCCGTGGACAAACAGCACAAAGGAACAGAGCGGAACGCAGATAAATTCGCCATAGAATTTTTGCGGGAATACGAAGCAGCAGCAAAAAAAGCCAACCCGCAAAGCAGCAGTTAAGGTTAAGGGGTTATCTGCACAGGCAATTTGTCACCATTCGAATCGTAAACCGCCAAACAAGCTGCCCCCTCAAACGGCGGACCCACAATCATCAAAATTCTGCCGAAGAAGTAGTTGAGGTCCACATGTGAAGGCGAAATGTTTCCTGAAGGATGCGATCACGGTCCTTACGGTCAGGCACAGCCACGATC
>CALMWK010000135.1 GCA_937873375.1 Candidatus Bathyarchaeota archaeon | reverse complement strand
ACTGCCCAAAACAACGAAGTCACCAATCTCAAAAGGTTTATCAAAGAAGAGGGAAAACGCGCTGAAAAAATCACCCAGAATACTCTGCACTGCCAACGCCACGGCTATGCCTCCAACGCCTAAGCCCACAACTACACCTGATAAATTGACATTAAAAACTGTCAGTATAGCTAAGAATGCTAATACGTAAACTACTATTTGTAGAACCTTTTTTAGGATGAACAACAGGTGACCGTTTTTTCCTTTCTGCTCAACATATTTATCAGTGTACCAGTCGATGAGTAAATTCGTAACACGAGTTATTGCAAATGCTATTAACAAGATTTCGAGAACGCCAAAGATTATTGTTAATTGCTCAGCGTAAGGCGCTGTAAAAGACAGGGCGCCTAGTGCGTAATAGACGCCTAACAGGATCACCAGCATCACTACGATTGACTTTATGCTGTGCAGTATGGCGTCGTCTAGGGTTGTTTTTGTTTTTTTAGCCCATTTGGAGAAGTATCTGCTGAAGACGTAGTAAGCTGACCAGCCTATGGCTATTGATAAAGCGAAGTAGATAATTGCTACTATGATTTCGCTGGTTAGCTGGTTAAGTTGAAAGACGTTTTGGAATATTTCTGACAGGTTAACCATGGTTGTGTCTCCTCCCTTTCGCAGTGAAAATTGGCGCCACTGCCGCGAATTACGGCAATAAGTATCGGCAAATACTTATAAATATTACCCCGTGCGACACTTAAATACACTAATAAACCGCACTCACTTAATAAGAGATAACTAATTTCAAACAAAATGAAGGGGATAAAAATGGATCTTGATCAAGGAAGAATTACTAGAATTCATGATTTCTGCATGAGTTTTGACCATCTGAAATCACAAATGTTGACCCTGAAAGAGAAGTACCCTTCGGGCGTTATAATTCCGCTGCACGAAAATGACCTGGGAAATCCAGGTTTACAAAACATAGTTGACGGCTTGAATGAATGTAATTACCTGAAAAAAGTGTTTATCGCACTCTCGGCGGGCGAGTCGAATTATCAAAAGGCCCTGAACTTCGCCGAAAATTTTGAAGTCCCATGTGAAGTTATCTGGTGCAACAAGCCTCAGGTAACAGCCATTTTAGATGAATTACAAATTAGAGGATTAGACTTTTCAGCGTCGAATGGGAAAGGCAAAGACCTCTGGATTGCGATAGGGATAGCTTCACTCGAGCTTCACGCCTTTGCTGTACATGACGCGGACCTCGTATCTTACTCGGGTATGTTGCCGACTAAACTCCTTTACACGGTGGTTGAGCCGAGATTGGATTTTTCCTTTTCCAAAGGCTACTATGCTAGAGTCAACCTTGAAAGCAAACGGATGTATGGGCGAATTTACCGGTTATTCATAAATCCCGTGTTAGCTGCATTACAAAAGAAACTTCAGCATAAGTCTACGTTTATTCGGTATTTGCAGTCATTTAGATATCCGCTTTCAGGTGAAATTGCCATGTACAGTGACTTAGCCCTGAACCTGAGAATCCCAGGTGATTGGGGTCTGGAAATGGGCACACTCGCTGAGCTTTACCGTAATGTTTCAAACAAACGCATCTGTGAGGTTGATTTGGGCTTCTTTGATCATAAACACAAAAGCATTAGCCCTGATTCACTGTTGAAAACGGCTGAAGATGGTTTTATTACTTTGTTGAGGACTTTGACGGAAACTGAGGGGATAGATGTGTCTGAGGCATTCTTGTTAAGTCTTCAAGTGACGTATCGGCGGTTTGCGCAGGACAGGGTACGGCAGTACCATGCAGACGCCATATGTAATTCGCTCAGTTTTGACAGACATGAAGAAGAAACAACTGTGGATGTGCTCTCAGAAGTCATAACTCGCGCAGGAAGGCGATATCTGCAAAACCCCACAACTAGCCAGTTGCCTGATTGGCTACGTGTAATTTCGGCAATGCCTGATGCGCGAGAGATTCTCAGGAAAGCAGCCATTGAAAGGTAACATGATGAAAACCGTAGTTTTCACAGACCTTGACGGGACAGTGCTGGATGAAAAGTACAGCTTCCAAGATGTAAAGCCGATAATTACTCAGCTGTTATTTTTGGATGCTGCTGTTGTGCTTTGCAGCAGCAAAACGCGGACGGAGATTGAATTTTACCGCAGGGCGCTGAGCATCTCTGACCCGTTTATTTCAGAGAACGGTGGAGCCATTTTCGTACCTAAAAACTATTTCAAGGTGGCTGGCTTTGATAGGCAAACAAGGGAATATGACATAATTGAATTGGGCATTCCTTATGTGGAGCTTCGGAAAAAACTTCAAAGTATCCGAGATGGAATGGGCTGTAAACTTGTCGGTTTTGGGGATATGAGCACTGAAGAAGTCGCAAAAGACAGTGGTTTGAGCGTTGAGTTGGCAGGGTGGGCAAAACAGAGGGAATACGGTGAACCCTTCCGAATTGTGGACTGCAACGAAGAGCAGTTGTTTAAGACGGCAAAAGCTGAAGGGCTTCATGTTACAAAAGGTGACCGATACTACCATCTGAAAGGGAAAAATGACAAGGGTAACGCTGTGATGCGGCTGAAGGAAGTTTATGTGAAAAACTTTGGTCAAATTCGAACTATAGGTGTTGGGAATAGTGCAAATGATTTGCCCATGTTGGATGTGGTGGATGCTCCGTTCTTTCGGGAGAAAACTGAGCCTGTGGATGTGCCTTGGAAAAAAATTTTAGCCAAGGTAGTAAACCAAAGTTTCTGAACTTTCAGGTTGCAGGATAAGATATTTGTTAAACTATCAACCTGACCCATAAGTCGGCAATTTTTTTGTTTTGGGAAATGGATCATACAAAAAAGAACATATAGCTGAAAAACAATTTGGAACGTCGAAAAGACTTTGGGCAGGGGTCGCCGAGCATGGTCAAAGGCGTAGGCTTCAGGAGCCTATCCTGTAGAGGTTCGTGGGTTCAAATCCCACCCCCTGCACCAAAAGCTGTCTACAATTTTTTGCGTTTGAACAGATATTGGTAATTTATATTTCAAATTCATAAGGCGTATATTGTCTGAATTCAATTCTAAAATAGGACATATATGTCAAAACGCAGAAGGTTAATTTCAGTATTCGTAACGTTGGGTGTAAAAGCTATTCTCTGCCTTGTTTGTTTATCCACCGTAACATTTGCTTTGGTGACATACACAACACCAGTAGCAGTAACTTCAACTCAACAACTCACTAGAGGTGCTACATCCGTCTCTTTGAACTTTTATGTAAATGAAGTTAACCAAACAAGATATCTTCCAGGCGGATTTTCCGAACCAACATTAAGCACCAGCGATACCGACACCTACGCGTTCAAAGTCGTAACAGACGGAAACAAAGTCTGCGCAGTAAAAATCAATCTAGATTCAGCTATAAACAGTAGTCAGTTTTCAAACTTCATCGTATATGCTAAGTCTTCCACGGGTGGTACATGGAGTGATGAAACCCTATATGCCGCCTCATCAGGAGGAACAACGAAATCGTACATAAATGGATTAGTAAGTGAAGATGCAGTTTACATCCATCAAGACCAGTCAACCACAAAATACTACGAAATCAAAATAGTTTACTCATATGACTTGGTTGCTGAAGCATCACAAATTGGAATTGTTTTACGTTATACTCCGCTGCCGCAAGACTCCTTCACATAAAAAACATATTGAAGCGATGAGTTTGATGGAGAGAGAAACTGAATACCAAAAAATAAAGCTCGGTATAGGCTTGGTTTCCGTAGTTGTCGGACTAATAGCGTCCAGTTTTGTACTGTTTGGATGGGTTGAACAAACTGGCGCTCAAAGCATTCTTGGCATCTATGGACGATATATCTGCGGATTTGGGGGATTTGGAGCAATGATTTTTGGGGCATCATTAGTAAATGATTTCATGCAGCTAAGAAAACCGTTCATCAAAAATGTCGCATTACCTTCTATCCAGAACCAAAAAGTTATGTTACTTTCAGACGAACAAATCAGAGTGATTCCAGAACTCTTTGAAGACGAAGAACAGTTCGTTTCTTAACCTTGTTGTAAGAACGAAAACATTGTAAAAAGAAAGCAGGCACAAAACCAGCGCTTACACTTGGTTAGAAAAAAGTCTTATGTACTTCTTCTTGTTTGACATAGAGTCTGGTGATGTACCATGCAAAATGGAACCGAAACGGAAGCGCGTGTAAAACAGGAACTGTTTACTGAAATCCAAAATTTAGAAAGCTACTACCAAGTAATATCTGGCTATCTTGCTGGAACCGAATATGACGTTACAGAAATCCGAGCGAACCTGCAGATTTTCAAGGCAAGCCTCAACAAAGCCACTGCCTACCTCCTAACATTGTACAATTTGAAAGGGCAGCGCATCAAGATTCCTTGGGAGTCTCTCTTTACTAACTTGGACAACGCTTTGGCAACGATGGAGCTTGCGTCCTCTGCAAAGTTGCGAATGGCGGTTCAGCTTGCTTTGAACATGTCGGAACCCAAAATTGAGCAGGTCATGTCTTACTTAGTGAGCCTAAAAGAAGTCCTCAAGTAGCTAAAGTGGTAAGGCGACCTTTTTCCCTTTTATTTTGTGAACCGAGTTTTGGGAAAAACCATAAAAGCACAAGTTAACCATTAGGGATGATTTCCATGAACAAGAAACTGACCACAGCATTAACACTATTATGCCTCTTATGTTTCGGCATGATGGCGCAAGCTTTAGCGCAAACTCAGGCGCCAGGGGTTAAAGGAGGAGACTACTTCGTTTTCAGCATAAATAGTCAATGGAGTTCGAGCAACTCAAGCCTTACAGTACCCCCATATCTTCTAGAAGTCAACACAACAGATTACTATAGAGTTATGATTTCAGATGTTCAAAGTCCCAACGTAACCGCTACGAATGTTTGGCACTTCCAAAACGGCACTGACATTAACTCGTTAGCAATTTTAGATTTGAACACGGGAGAATTGGTTTATTACATCCCTGGGGTGCCTGCTTTTCAGGGCTTTTCCTATGCAAATATCAGCGTAAACGAGCCTCTCTATCCGTTGATAGAAGGTTCACCTACAATGAATCAGACTATAACACGGGACTATGGAAGCGGTCAAAGGGAAACAAACGTTATCACTTTAACCTACAATGTAACAGACATCACGAATAGTACCCTAGGCACCGAAACGGCCTCTCTGTATTTTGATAAATTGACAGGCGTACTAGTTGAACGAAGCGTATACACGGAGTTTCCAGACCAGAACGGCTCAGAAATCTGGACATTAACTGAAACAAACCTCTGGACAGTTCCCATTGCCCAAGTAGAATTGCCGCTGCCTCTGCCAGTCATCATAGCAATAGTTGCCGTCATAGTAGTAGCGATAGTTGCTGTGTTATTCTTAAAAAATAGAAAGAAAAGCAAAAAGCGCTCCAAACCATAACAGCGCTTCAGCGCCCTTTTTTGTTTTATTTTTCTATGGTTTCATGTGGTTCTGGACAAATTCTTGTTCAGCAACAGCCTTCTGCATCAAGTCTTTCACGGCGGCACTTAGATTTCCCGAATAGTACGGTCTAACCACTTGCACCGCGAATTCTTTGAGCAACTTAGCGGGTAAATCGTGAAACGTTATATCCACAAATAGGTCCTCTTCGGTTCTCAATACTGAAAGTAACTTCTTTTTCATTTGCTTTGCACTCCGTTTTACCACGCTATGCTCTGAACGCCTAAAAGCCGAGTGCTCCAAAGGATATGTGGCATAGTAGGGAGGGTGCCGTTAAAGTGAACGAAAGAAACATCCGTACTGACGGTGTTGTTCTTCTGTGAGAACCATGCTGTTCTTTAGGGAGAGCTAATAGGAACACATCAGCATGTATTGCAGGGAACACACAAATGAAATCAAACATGAAGTTGCGGCTGGCTTCAGTTCTGGCTGTTGCGTTAGCTCTCCTTCTTTCACAAGCCATGATAGTTTGCTCTCAACCTTCAAGTTCTGTGAATGCTCAACTGGCAAACACAAGCTCCACAACCCTGCTTGTTCCAGACAATTACCCCACCATAGGCGCAGCAATCGGTAACGCTTCACAAGGCGACACCATACTCGTCAAAAGCGGCGTCTACTACGAGAATCTGTGGATAGACAAACCATTAGTAATCAAAGGTGAAAACGCCGAGAACACAATAATAATAGGAACTGGAGGCGTAGAACGAGGCGCAAGACCAGTGTTCACGCTTGCAGCAAACAATGTGGAGCTTTCAGGATTCACCATCCAAAGCATCAACTACTCCAGCGCCACAAACTACGCAACAGGCGTCAAAGTTGCAGGAGACAACTGCAAAATAACAGGCAACAACATCGTGGGTACCTACTATGGTGTTTTCTGCTCCATCCAGTTATCAACCACTATCTCACAGAACAACATAACCGCAACCCGCAAAGACAGCATCCGCATATGCGGCGGTTCCCAAAACGCAATCACGAATAACAACATAACGGGCAACGCCCAATCAGGCATAGCCCTCGACGGTTACTTGGACACTGTAACTGGAAACAACATAGTCGGCAATGGACGCGGCATAGGTCTGGGCGCATCATACTCGGTGGTTTTCGGCAACAACCTCACAGGAAACACGGAAAGCGGCTTCTACATAGCAGCCTCAAACTGCATTGTTTCCTCAAACTACATTGCCCAAAGCAAATGGGGCACATATTTCACATCGTTTTTCGCAGCGCCAAACAACAACCTGTTCTATCATAACGACTTCGTTGATAATACCCAAAATGTTGGTGCCTCTTCAATTTACAACAGCCAAGTTTGGGATAACGGCTACCCAACAGGCGGCAACTACTGGAGCAACTACAACGGCACAGACAACAACAACGACAACATAGGAGACACACCATACACCGTTTACGCTAACGATGCCGACCATTACCCCCTGATGACTCTTTACAACGCTTCAACTCAAACGACCTTGCCCCCAAACTTGCCCACTCCACCTGCAACAACCAACAGTACCGTTGCTTTATGGCATTTTGACGTAGTAGAACCCAACGGCGCCACCCCAGACGCAACAGGCAACAACCCCGCAGTACTCGAACCCGCAGGCGAAACCAGCAGGTTTAATCCTGTACTGGTTGAAGGCAAATTTGACAACGCACTAAAGTTCAACGGAACCGATTATGTATATGTCACTTCTTCGCCCAGTTTGGAGATTCAAGAAGAAATCACAATAGACGCTTGGGTTAACGTCCAAGAATTCAAAAATGTAGCGTACAATAACATTGTTGTTGAATGTGTACGTACACCCGACAAATTCCCAACTAGGATAGTGGGGTTTGCCTTCAACGGAGAACCTGCACAGAATAGTTCTTCGTTGCCTCAGGGCGCGCTACGCGGTTTCGTCTTGGACAGCCAAGGCGTTTTCAATGAAATAGTAACCACTGACTTTACGCTTCCTTTGAACCAGTGGACCCACGTGGTCTTCATACGCAGCTTAACATCGGGCATGCACATCTACGTGAACGACAAGGAAGTAAACGTGAAAGTGACCTCTGGGGTTCAGAACCCAACAGACGCCGTAGAGAGGGGCACAGAGTTCTACATAGGTCACGATTCTCTGAGCACTTTAGATGAAGTGTCCATAAGCACAAATGCAGTAACGCCGCAAGCTCAAGCGGAATCTGTGGTGACGCAATGGTGGTTCTGGACAGCGTTTGGCGCGGGAATTGCAGTGTTGGCTGGCGGAATTTACTTTGTGAAGAGATACAACGGCAGGCGCATCGCTGCTTGACCTGCAGTTTAACGAGTGACTCCTGATTTTCCAAAGATGCCAACAGAAGAACGCGCCAAAACCAGCCTTTTCTAGCCGTGGACTATCCAAAATTCAACCCCCAGAATTAAAAACTGGGCTTAGTCAGGGGTTAAGTTTTGTTCTGTATGGATGTGTTTGCGGTAAACTTGGAGTCTACGTTGTGGTTGTTTCTATTTATAGAGGGGGGTAGGTGGCTGCAGAGAGGGGGGGTTAGACGTCAGCAAAAAACCGAGGGGGTAAACCAAACAATAGAGACCTATCACGTATAGCATTAGCACAAACAATTCAGGGACAAAGCCGGTTTAGTGTGAACATTTTAAATACCTGTTTCTCAAGGCTATTGACGTGGATGACATGGCTTACTTGCGTAAAGAGAAAGAGATAGTTGAAATGGATTACCCTTTGAGCACGGTTTGGGCGGCTATTCAGAAAGCAATCCCCGACATACAATGGACAATAGAAGAAACTAAAGAGGCGGAACACAAAGTAAAAGCCAAAACGAAAGCAGGCTTCATGTCTTACAGCTCACTACTTTCAATAGAAGCAGTGGCAGTGGCGGAAAACGTCACACGGGTTACTGTCTCTGCAGAAACACCAACCACTACCCTAACGGCGATTGCGGATTTTGGCAAAACAAGAGAACGAATCGACCTGTTCCTAGCGGCGTTGGTGAAACAATTAACCCCCCGCAAGAAAAACATGTCTAAAAAGAAAACGGATTAACCTTAAAAGTGTGGATTGGCGGAGACTCCAACGTTCTTCAAGCCGCGAAGAGGACAAGAAACCACCATGTGGGGGATGGCACGAGTGCTCGCGACTTGCCTAACGTTGGACCCGCCAAAGCACATCTTACTTATGCTTTCAGAGTCGGCAACAACATAGTATGCTCCGACACGATAAATCAATTTGTGTGTAAGTTAAACTTGTGACAAAAATGTTGTATTATTTGGTCCACCTGATTCGAAAACTCGATGGATTCTATAAGATTTATGCTTTGCGAATCCTGAAAAAAGATTCCCAGCAGACTCCTAAAATTGCTCTTGGCGGATCTTTTCACGTTTCCAAGACATGAGCGGGGTAAAAATATTTGCTCTCAAAGAGAGTTGGAATCTGGGGACTGCTCACGCCTGGTTTAACGTTGACCCGCCAAGAGTAGGTGCTTTCTACCTTGCTTTTGGCTCCCGTTCCGCATATTCCCTTCTTACAATTTAACTATAAATAAACTTGTGACTGTGTTGTGACAACAACAAAGCGGCGCATGGGAAACGCAGGGGTTATGTTGAAACGTTAGGTTCAGGCGGTTTTGTGCCTTTTTTTGTCGCTTTTAAGTTGACATGTTCGCTTCAAAAATGTTCTATAGATAACTTGAGCAATAATTTGAGTTCGCTTGTGTTTCCTTTGATGGTCTTTAGCAGGTTTGCTTCGTTTCTTGCCATAGTGAGCATCTCTTTTTTCAGAATTTGGACTTGGTTTGTTTTCAGGGCGAGGTCAGCGATTTTTCTAGTTTTTTGCTTTGTCAACCTGCCTTTCAGCAAAGTCTCAACCTGCTTCTTTGCCGCCGTATCCTGTAAAGCGTACAAGAGAGGCAGGGGCAAAACTTCGTTTTTTGCTCTATTTTGAAGTTCCGCGGGGTTGAAAAGGTCTACAAAATCATACTTGACCCCCATCAAGATGCCCAACGTTCTCCCAAAGTGACCCAACACGTCAATCTCCTCAGGGGCTCCTTCTCCGATGACTGCGCCAATTCGGGCACACGCATCCGACACTGCACCTTTTGCCTCGATGATTTTGCGGTATTTTTCGGGTTCCACGGCGTGTTTTCCTTTTAAGGTTCGCTCGTTTGCTGTAGCATTTCCTATTTCAAAAAAGGCATCCTGAACTAAACCCAACACGACCTGCTTTTTTTCAACTGAAAATTCGTCACATGCTTTGTGAAGATGCATTAGCCCCTTAAACAAGAGAGCATCACCTGCAAGGAGAACCGCGTCTTGGCTGAATTTTCCATAGGGCGTTGGCTTGGAGGCTTTAGTTTTCGATTTATCGATAATGTCGTCATGTATGTCTGCAGCTCCAGTAAGCAGCACAATTGCAGCACTAACCTGATTTGGCGCATCAGGTCTTCCTCCGACGGCTTGGCACGCTAACGCAATTAACGCAGGATGCTGTATGTTAAGCCACGTTTCCTCCATAAAATAACACAGTATCTCCCTAATGGGCTTCGACACGATTTTATCGACTAAAACAGCTGTTTTTGCAACTTGAAATCCCGATTGACCATACTTTCGAAGAAAAACTTGAACCTGCTCAGATAAAGCTACCTGAGAGCTACCCATTTGAAATCCCCCCTTAAAGCGATTTTTGGCGGCGCATTACTGTTTAGAGTAGTTGGAGATAGTTTCCTACAGAGTATATTGTTTAGCAATACTTATATGTTACGAGTCTACATATATTTCTGAATCCGATATATGTCCGGTGTACGTACATCATCGGGGTGGGGAGCAAGATGAACGTAACCAAAATAAGTATTGTAATAGTCTCTTTTGCGTTAATATTGTTGTTGACTAGTAGTGCATACGCAATTACGGGTAATTACCAGTCAGACACGGCGCGGACCTGTGTGGGTTTAGTTGTGTTTTACACCACTGACTTTGGAGGTAACATAATACCTGTTGAGGCTTGCAGTTGCGTGTTGATTTCTCCGCGAATTGTGTTGACTGCAGCTCATGCAATGAGTACACAAAATGTGGTTGTATGCTTTGACAGTGGTCCAATTACGTGGGTCGTTCAAAACAATCAAATAATACTTCAAGGGGTAACCTCATATTACGATGGAACTTCTTACCCGAACCCTGACTTCGCTGCAAACGTGCAGGGTAAAAACGGGGTGCCTTTTGCTTTCTATCGTGACGTAGGTATAATTGTTCTCAACGAACCAGTGCCTACAAGTGTCGTAAGCCAGTATGGTCAACTTCCCAGCCCCGGGCTCGTTGACACATTGCCAAAGCAAAGTGACGTAACGCTTGTCGGTTACGGTGTCCAAGAGCAATTGACGCCGAAAAAAGGTGGACAAAGCACTTGGACGGGTCTGTTAATGCGTAACAGTGCGCAGTCACGGCTTATGCCCAGCAATTTTGCTTGGAGCGACGAATTCGTCAGGTGCTCTGCTAATCCAGGTAATGGCAGAGGCGGTATTGCTTTTGGAGATTCTGGAGGACCAGTGTTTCTAGGGCAAACGTACACTATTCTGGCATTGCATTCTTACGTGGTTAACCAAAACTGCGCAGGAGTATCTTATCACAGTAGAATCGACGTACCCACAGTGTTGGATTGGATAGTGCAGGAGGTGAATGTACATGGCTAAGCGTGCAGTTCGCGCTAAGGGAGGAGTACAGCCTACAGTAGTTAGTGTTTGGTGGTAAAAAATCGCCACATTATTTTTTTCTTTTATTCAACTTGACATAAGGGCAACTTTCTATAGAATTCTTAATCTTTAACTAAGTTCTAAGAGATAGGTGCATGCGATAGTAATGCTTAAGAAAGCATTCATCGATAAAATTGGAACAAGCCCCAAAACAGCAGTTGCCAGCATAGTTTTGTTAGCGAATGCTTTTGTATGGTATTTTTACGCTACCCGATTTCTGACCGACAGCCTAAACAGTGCATCCTTTGCAGGTTCTTCAGTTTTAGCCGTTTGGGGTGCCAACATACTTGGCACAGCGGTATCCGCCTTTTTAGGTGTCTTCATAATTAACCGCTTCAAAAAACGGGTTGCTTTTCTTAAAGGGTGGCTGCTTGCTGGAGTGTTTTTCTCCTTAACGTTGTTGGCTGTCGATGTCACAGGGTTCAACACTATGATGGTTTTTTCTACACTTGTAGGTGTTTACTTTGGACTTGGAGTACCTGTTGCCTTTGGGTATTTCGCTGCCTCCACTGAAGCGAAAAACCGTTCCAGAATAGGCGGAATAACCTTTACAGCAATTTTTGGCTTGATTTTTCTTCTAAGAAGCTTTGGAATAACAGATGTCATATTGAGTTCTCTGGTTCTTGCCAGTCTCCAAGCGGCAGGGTTGGTGATTACGTTTTTAATTAAGCCAGAGGAAAAAGAAGTTGCCCCACGTGACAAAGTATCTTACAGGTTAATTTTCACGAATAAGACGTTTCTGTTGTATTTTGTTCCGTGGATCATGTTCTCAGTTGTAAACTACATGGCTGCGCCTATTGTTAGTGGGCTTTTTCCAGCGGACTTTTTCCTATTCTTCACGATGTTTGAGAATGTTCTGGCGGCAGTTTTCACGGTGATTTTTGGTTTTCTCGGGGATTATTTTGGGCGGAAACGTCTGGTAGTCGTAGGGTTTGTTCTTATGGGTTTGGGCTACGCAAGTCTTGGCTTATTCCAGAATGAGGTTTTTGGCTGGTGGTTCTACACAGTTGTCGATGGTGTTGCTTGGGGGGTGTTTTACACGATTTTCTTTATGACCATCTGGGGTGATATTGCTCAGGAAAAAAGCAGCGAAAAGTACTATTTGCTGGGCAGTTTGCCTTTTCTTGCTTTAGTTTTCATGCAGCTGTCACTTGGAAACTACGTGGCTTCAATAGTGTCTAGGGAGGCGGTTTTCTCTTTCGCCAGCCTTTTCCTGTTCTTAGCTGTCCTGCCGCTGGTTTATGCTCCTGAGACTCTGCCTGACAAGATCACAAAAGACCGAGAACTCAAAAGTTACATGGAGAAAGCGCAGCGCGCCCGTATGCTCTCAGAGTCTGAAGAACACAGCTGATTCCCATCAGAAGGCATCAAACTGGGGTGAAATCGCCCTTAGAACATGTTTGCTGGAAAGATACGTTAATATTCTTTGAAAACGAAAATGACAAAGAAAACGGCAGTGGCCGAGGTGAGGTAGACTCACCATCCGTGGAGAGATTTAGGGCTCGCTCGGTGGCGATGTTGTCATTTTGGAATCCTTCTTTCCGTTTCCCTCTTTTTTGTCTTTTCGGCGGCGCTAACAAGAGTTTGGCAGGAGATGAGAAATATGATTCGCAAGATAGTCAATTGTCCTCATTGCGGAAAGATTTTGCCCAAAAACCTTTGGAAAGAAAAGAGTATCATAAGCCAGAAAATTGTCAAATGTCCTCAGTGTGGCAGTCAGAAGGCGTGGAAAGACGGGATGCGACAGACGCCTCAAGGCAAGGTGCAGCGTTACTTGTGCCGAGACTGTTGCTATCGGTTTTCAGAGCGGTAGCAGTTCTTTTGGCAGAACCTCTTTTTTCTTTTTTCAATTATCGCCTGTTTTTGGAAGTTTCAAGCATGGAGGCACTTCTCTAGTGGATGCTGTTACTTGTGTTGATTGTGCGGATTGGTTTGGTTGCTGTCATAGTGGCAAGCGGGAGAAGCGGCTTAGGTATAGTCGTGTGGCTTCTAGCGATGCGTGTGAGAAGTTTAGGCCGAAGGAACCACTGCAATAGGAATCTTAGGGAGAAATTGTTTTGCGTCAAACAAATCTTGGAAGTACAAAAAACGCGTCTTCAAAGTCTAGAGTAAAATTTGACACCAAGCAGCATGCTAGGGTACAGTTTGACACGAGCACCGTTCGCACTTGGGTTCTACCATTGCTCATGCGTATTGATGTTGGTGATTATCCGACTAAGGCTGGGCGCATCATCGGTTTGAGTCGTCAACATACCTGGTATTACGTTCGGAAGCTGCAGGATTGCGGTCTTATTCACCAAGAGAAGCGCAGCAACGTGGCTTTCTATGTGTTAACTGGTGAAAGTAAAAGACTTCTCGCGTCATGTGAGGGTTCGGTTTTTCCTGCTCGGTTGTATCGTTTGGATAAGTGTCAGGTTGCTTATGAGATTGTTGTTGAGGGTTTGCTTCCTGCGGATTTTAAGAAGGTTGAGATGACGAATTGGACGGCTTTGTTGGGTACGGAGTTGGGTGTTAAGGTGCGGCATACGTCTCGGAGTTGGATTGTTCATGTTGAGGTTATCCGTGGTAGGAATCCGATTGAGGTTACTAATTTGGCTATGAATTTGGCTGATCGGGTTCGGAGTGCTCTTTGTAGTAAGTATGGTTGTGTGCTTGGTCAGGGTAAGATTGTTGCTGGGGAGATGGCGAATGAGGATCCTGTGGCGACTTTGTTTGGTCGTTACTTCACGGTGCGGTCGGATAACAGAAAAATTGATCATAGTTGGGGTCCGGGTGAGCTGGAGCATACGCAACGCGATGCTGTCATAGAATACCTGCAGATGCCGGAGAAGGTGAAGAACATCGAAGGTGAAGTGGCTGCTTTGCGCGGCGATGTTAGTCAGTTGACGAATGCGCTTCGGCAGGTTTTTGATTTGGATGGCGAGGGCAAGATGCCTTCGAAGGGTGAGGGAGGCAAAGGTTATACTGTTTAGTGTATTACCAGAAGTCTATTACTACGAGTATTCTGGGGCTTGGGCTGCTCGTAGTATTGCGTTTTTGGCAGTGAAACCCTGTTCAAAAGCCTTTTTTGCACCTATCGTGGGGCATGGGAAAAGTCCATGCTTTTCACGAATCAGCTTTTTGACGGCTGTTAGTGTAGATGACTCAGGGTTAGTTTTTGCTTCTGTTGATGGAGGGGATTTCTTGGAGTGTGCATTCTGACATGGAAAGCAACGAAAAGTCTGTTCAAAACGTGGTTGAGGGCGCGGAAAAGCCCGTGAAAAGGAAGCGTAGCCAGAGTGAGAAGGTTGGGCGCCACAAGTATACGCTGCAGATTTTGAACCGTATAGAGTCAAAGTTGGGTTCGCTAGACCGTAGGTTGGGTACGATTGAGAGGACTTACAAAGCGTCAGTTGATTTTGACCGACCCTACATTGAGGATATTGCCTGTTGTGATGAGGTTGATCGGGCTATTCTGCAGTTGCTGTTTGAGGCTGGTGGTCCTGGTGTGTTGCCTAAGGATTTGGCGGCGAAGTTGGTTAGCTTTAATGTTAGGCGTTTTCAGGTTAGTCGCAGGATCCTGCGGATGAATAAGCGTTTGTATGATAAGTTAGAGGAGCGTGTTGCTGAGCAGCGTGGTTGGCATTGGGCGTTGACAGGTTTTGTGGTGAAGGCTTGGGGCGCAACAAAGAAGTCTGAAGTTGAGGGTTCGGCTAATGGTTGGTAATTGTGTTTTTTGTGGTGCTCCTGTAAGTGTGCCTGTTGTGTTTGCGTTTTTGGCTTGTTTTGCATCCGAAGTATCTAAAATTGAGAGATATTTTTCCGCATTCCAAGATTAGATAGATAGAACAGCCCATCTATCGAGACAGACTCACAGGAGGCAATTTGATTAACCATATTGCCCACGATGTTGGAGCATCATGCAAAACCGCAAACGAAAGTGCTCATAACATGGCATGACCACCCAGCACGTTTAACACTTCCCATATCATCACGCGCTAAT
>CALMWK010000134.1 GCA_937873375.1 Candidatus Bathyarchaeota archaeon | reverse complement strand
ACGCCGACGGCATCCTCAGACATACGTGCTAACTCCTGATGCACACAAAGCCCTGTCTCCACGCCGCTGCATTTTTCGCAAACTTGACATGTGCCAGAAACAAAGCCCACCGCCATCGAGTAGCCAGCCCTCATTGCTTCGCGCTCCAAATCCACCACCGCTTTGAGCATGTTGCTTTTGTCTTCCTTCCAACTCGCCCAGAATTTTGCGGCTTTTTCCTTCGCGTCCGCAGACACCGATGGGTCAGTGGCTGCCTTTGAAAGAACCTTCTGCAACTCTACATCGGCTTCTGCACGGGACGTAAACTTCATGAATAAGGCGGCACGGTACTCGCTCACGATTTTGCGGAACTCCTCAGCCGTAGGAGTATGAGGCGGGCACATCAGGGTCTTGCCATAGTTGTTGCAGCCGACTTTGCACTTCAAAACCACACGGTCTTCAATCACAACGTCGCTTGCAGCTATGATTTTAGCGTCTGAAGCGCCAAGCTCCAATGCCCGCTTTCGAATGAAGTCGAATTTTTGTAGTTCACTTTGAGCAGCCAACGTATACACCGTTTCCATGCAGATAACCTCAGAATCATATAAACATTGCACACAACCAAGCGCAAGAATAATATAGAAAGACAGAAACATTTCTGTGTTTAGGGGCGTTAGTTACATCAAAAGCAAAATCAGCAACATAGGTTTTTGCAATAAAATCCGAGACAACGTTCTCAACATAAGAAAAACCAGTCTTACTCCACTCTACGAAGACCTCAAAGCAGCCGACTGCGTAATCTGCAGCGGTGCAGGACGCTCACTTCACTCTCTTAACGCCGCCATGAGCCAAATTGCCCTAGCTCAAGTAGGCTGGCGAAACAAAGTCGTCCTAACCCCTGACGACCCAGGCTTCCCAGGCAAAAACATGTACGACGCTGCCCACGACCTTGACCGACGCTACAAAAAAATCCTGCTGCTCATGAACAGCGGCAGCGGCTTCTCAGACGAACCCCTCATGATGGCTCAGGATTTAGCAAAATACATAGACCAAAAGAACAACAACAAGTTCCGCATGGGCCTTTTGACAAGCAGCACCAAATCGCCCTTGGCAGAAGTGACAAACAAATACGGAAGCGTGGTGCAGATAAAGGGGCGCGGAAAAATGAAGCCTTCAGATGCGTACAGCGATGTAGGCATGATGGGTGACATATTCGAGTTAGGTACGCTTGAACTGTTAAACATGATGATTGAGGCGGTCTTTCGGAATCTGGATGTAGGTGCGGTTTTCAAACTTTGCGAGGAAGAGTTTGAAATCATCGGCAACATAATTGATGCCAATGTGCAGTCGGAAACCTACACGAAGCTTGTGGATATTCTTGAAAAAAGAACTAACGTTTACTTAGGTGGGAGGGGAACAGCCAACGAAATCGCCAAAATGACAGGCGTTAGGCTCTTCCACATCAAAACAGCCCTAGGCGACAACGTCTTCATGACACGCGGAGTTAACACGCCGCACCCCCGAGCAGGAGACTTAGAAATTCTCATGTCCTACTCAGGCGAAAGCAAATCCGTTCTCATTTGGTGTGATGTGCTCAAGAAGTTTAACGGTGTAGTTTTGGGGATAACGGGTTACAAGAACTCAGCTTTAGCCAAGAAATCTGACCTGCAAATCATCTTGGAGGAAGAAACAAGACCATACACGCCACGCAGATTCTACACCCGAGCAGCTTACGTTCTGAGTCCGTTGCCTGTGAAGTTGGCGGAGAGGCTTGCTCAAAGGGGACTAAAACTGCCCGAGTACCTCCTAAGTTGGTATCACTCAGTCACCCAGTAAACCACAGTTCAGAGCAGCTGTAGCCATTCGCTGAATTGTTCTTCATCCAGCCCAGCGCCCAACTCACAATCCAGCCTCTTAGAGACATTGCCGTTTTCGAAGAGAATAACTGAGGGAACTGCTTCTAAATCGTATTCTTCCCACAGGGGGTTGTCATAGTCGTCCACGTTGACCCGCATGAATATGGCGGAGTTGGGTTGTTTGGCGTATTTGTCAAAAGTTGAGAGGAATCTGCGGCAGAAGGGGCACCAAGACGCATAAAACAAGGCAATAGTTTTCTTGTTTGCTTTAAGCTGGTTTGCAAGTTCGTTTTTGCTGCTGACTTCAATCATAACTTGATTCCCCTTAGAACTGATGTAGAACGTGCTTGTTTTCTTCTTAATGAAATTATCGCAATTAAACGGGTCGGCACGCATTTGGTCAGCAATAGGAGATTTTCCATTAATCCCGAACATCTTCGTGCCAAGCCTTATCTGGGCGCAAGCCTGATTCTTAATCAACACAGAGGACAGAGATGTTCAAATGACCGAGCAACACCCAAGAATAAAACGCGAAAAGAAAACCATCGACGCCATGGTCCACATATACTGCAAAAACCACCACGGAACCCACGGCGAACTCTGCCCCGAATGCACAGAATTTGCAGCATACGCGTTCATGCGCCTAGACAAGTGCCCGTTTCAAGAGAAGAAAAGCACCTGCGGCAAATGCCTTATCCACTGCTACCGCCCAGACATGAAAGAAAAAGTGAAAACGGTTATGCGGTACTCAGGACCCCGCATGCTGGTGCATCATCCTGTTCTGGCGTTGCATCATGTGTGGGATGGGCGAACAAAACCGCCTAAGCTGGGCAAAAAAACAGAGTAGGCGTCTTCCTTTTGCGCGTTTTGGGTTTAGACTTCTGCTTTGGCTAGAAGTTCCTTTGCATTTCCAACTGCCAGTTGATAGAATACCACGGTTAACACGGCGCTTATGATGGCACTGATTGCAAGTGACAGGTACAAGTCAAGGAAAGGCGCAATCAAACCCACAGAAAAGATTGAAAGCACGTACGGAAATAGAGGCGCCAGTACAGCCACACCTGTACCCGCACAAGCAAGCATGTTGATTATGCTCCATTCTCCACGTATCATTCTGGGTCTGGGTACTTCATTGAAGTCGGCGCCTTTGATGCCGTTTGCCAAAGATAGTAAACCTACGGGTATAGCCAAAAAGACAGCCTCCAAAATCAGGGTTAGCACGGTATTAAACGAAGGCTGGTAAACTAAAAAGCCCACTGTTCCGGTGATCGGCAGAACTATGAGAGAGAAGAAAAGAATGAAGGCGTACTTGCTCTTCACGAAGTTTTTAGCTGAAACCGGAGATGAGTAAAGCCGCCAAATGTTTTGTCCTTCTTCGCCAGTCATGAAGTTACCCATACTCATGGCCATTAAGGTTACTGGAAAAACCGTGGTAAGGGCAAGCATAATCAAGGGGAATTCAGGTGCATTTGCTGCTTGAGCCCCGTTAAACGACGACATGAGTGGTATGATGAGGAAAACTATGGGCACTATGAACGTCCCTATCAACTCTCGTCTGCGAGTGAACGCTTTGAGGTCTTTGCGAATCAGGGCAGCTTCAACTGCGGAAAAACCGAATTTGCCCAAAACCCCAGTTTTTGGCACGTAGGCGCCGCGGGAGATAGTTATGGCTGGAGGTTCGTAGAGTCCAAACCGCGTGTTCATGGTAGCTCCCAACAGGAACAAGCCCACCATAAACAAGATAGACAAAGCGAGGAAGGTTACTCCTTGTAGAAGGAGTCCACTAGTTAGTGAGAACAGCGTCATGCCCAGCCACACGAAAGGCACAAACCAGATTGCACTTTGCACAGAAGCAACGGCTTGAATGAAATACAGCGAGTTTGCACCTGAAGTTATGTAGAAGTAGATAACGTAGAAAACTATGAAGAACGCTATGGAACCTGCGAAGCGTACCCAAACTGCCGCTCGCCCCGTTGATTTGTAAACTGCTCCTACAAAACGAGACTGAAAAATTCTGACAATTTCAGTGGTGGCACTAGCCGTGAACGCAGCTGCAAGCATAGCCAAAACTGCACCTGTCGCGGTAATTGTTTGTCCAACAAAAACAGAGAAGGGCAAAACTGCTGCGGCGATAAGCAACACTGCCATTACAGGAAATCCAAGCATCTCCGATAGAATGGCTGCTAAGGTGTGTTCTTGCCAAGTGACAGGGAGCCAGTAGGGTGCTTGACGGGAAAATTTTGTGCCGCTGCGTTGAATTTGCATAAGCATCGTGAAAATTAGGCTGGAAATCAAAACTATAGTCGGCATCGACAAGAGCAGACTCTGAAAGCCTTGGCTGAATAAACTTTGAATCTGAGCGTCAATTACCAGTGAATTGTAGAAGTAACCCGCCAGCAAGCCTATTACTAAGCCTATTACTACGGGCAAGCCATATGTTAGGTAGCTGAAGAGTTTGTTTCGTTTCACGTCATATTTTATGCGTCTTTGTCCTCTAAGAAGCCTGCCTGACTTCCTGTCGACACCTATGAGTTGGCGGATTTTCTTCCAGTTCATTTGAAAAGTTCCTCAACTACGGCTTTTACGTCACCTGTTCCAGTAAGCTTCAAGAATACGTCTTCTAAGCCTGAGCTAGGCAGTTTTGCCATTTGCCTCAGCTCTTCCATGTTGCCCAACGCGAGAATGTTGCCTTGGTACATGATGCCTATGCGGTCACATACAGCTTGGGCTATTTCCAAAATGTGCGTGGACATTATGGTGGTTACACCTTGAAGCTTTAGCTTGTTGAGGAGGTCTTTGACTATTCGGGCAGAGCGTGGGTCTAACCCATTCAAAGGTTCGTCTAAAATCAGGAGCTGGGGCTTATGGAGAAAAGCCGCGATTAAGGCGATTTTCTGTTTCATGCCTTCGGAGTAGCTGCTTATCATGTCACCTTCGCGTCCCTCAAGTTGTAGCGCTTTGAGGTACTCGTTGATGCGGGTCTGTTTCTCTTCTGCGCGCATGCCGTAGATGTCGCCTATGAAATCCAGAAACTCAATTCCCGTCAAAAACTCGTAGAGGTGAGGCGATTCAGGAGCGTAACCCACCAAGTTTTTCACAGCTACAGAATCATCTTTAACGTTTAAACCAAGAACATGTACCGAACCTGCTTCAGGTTGAACTAAACCCAACAGCATTTTCATGGTGGTGGATTTACCTGAGCCGTTTGGTCCTAGCAGACCGAAGATTTCTCCTGGTTTTATGGCTAAGCTAATGTTGTTTACGGCTACGAGTTCGTTGTAGCGTTTGAGGACGTTTTTTAGTTCAACTGCGTAGGTGTAGTTCTGGTTCATGGGAGACCCCATTTTTATTTAGGTATTGAGTTGTATATATATTTATTGTAAGAACGTTGATGTGTATTGATTTGTATTGACAATCGTTGATGGAAAGGTTAGGTGCCAAAACCATGCGAAAACGGCTATTTGGTTGCCGCGTCTAACGCCCCATTAACCAGCGCATCCGCCTTCTGAATGTAACCGTCAGTTCGAGGCACATTCACAAAACTTATTTTCTTAAAGTTCACATGCAAATCGCGGACTTTGTTCCAGAGTTTAAGCAACTCCGCATTTTTAACGCGGTACTCTCCTGTGAGGTGTTTAGCTACCAGTTCACTGTCCAAGTGGCAAACCACTTCTTCAGCGCCCAGCGCCGCGGCAGCCTCCAACGCCGCAATCAACGCTTCATACTCGGCTTGGTTGTTTGTGCGCACGCCCAGAAAACGCGAAGCAGACTTCAACTCTTGGGAGTTTTCAGTTAAAATCAAAAAGCCCGCTGCTGCAGGTCCGGGGTTGCCTCTGGCGCCCCCATCCGAGTAAACAATCAGTCGCTTGTGCAAGCTGGTTCCCTTTTGGTTTCTGTTTGTTTTTTGCAGATTTAAGCGATGTGGTTGTGAGCTAGCAGTCACAAAATTATATAGGATAACCAGTTGCATGTAATCTCCGTTGTTGCCTTGTAAAGGATTGATTAAATGAGAAACGACCTTTTTGAAGCCGCCGTGGTCAACCAGAAGCTTCAAGCCCTATTTTTAGCCAGTAATTGCAAGGTTAACTTGACAGATTTGGAGGAAGGTCCCTGTGGGTGGTTCGTTGAAGGTTTTGGGCGAGGTAGCATTGTGGTCATGGAGAACATTCTAAGGTTTTGCAAAGAAAACCAAGATATAGCGGAAATCAAGTCAAAAATCAACCTGAACGATTCCCAGATGACTAGGTATTTGGAGTATCTAGTTTATCAGGAGTTGCTTAACCAAAATAATTCACAGTATGTTACCACGCAGAAGGGGCAGAGTTTGCTGAAGCTGTTTGTGAAGCTCCACGACTTCTTCGGAGTCAACCACCCATAACCGGCGCGTTTATTTTTTCCATGCATTTTTCAGTTTCAGAACAAAACCCGCCTCATCTTCAGCAAGTTGCTTTTTCACTTCTTTCCAAGTGGCAGGGCAGTTCTTGTATTCCACTTTAACTATGTCGTGGATGATTTGGTCGAGTTGTTGCCTGTTCTCTTTGGTAACTTCAATTCCTGCCTCCGAGAAAACCATGCCTAAATGTCTAAAGTAGCATGCCAAAGGTAACCCACAGGAATAGTTACTCTGCTACACATGTAAGTGTTACGTTACGGCACCAGCAAGTACACGGGCTCAGAAAAATTAAATAACATGAAACCCCCGAATAGTCCTTCAACACTTAACCTCAAAAGAAGTGAAACAATTGCTTGTTACAAACAAGGATTTAATGGTTCCAGCGAGAAAAAACGGCTACGCTATTCCAGCTTTAAACGTCCAAAACCTTGAAAGCCTAACTGCAGTAGCAGAAGCCGCAGCCGAAGAAAAATCTCCTGTTATTTTGCAAATCACACCCAGCGTCATCAAATACGCAGGCTTACCCTACATAGTCGGCTTAGCTAAAACCGCCGCACAACTCTCGCCAGTACCTATATCCATACACCTTGACCACGGAGAAGAATTTGACACCGTAGCAAAATGCGTCCAAGCAGGCTTCAGTAGCGTCATGATAGATGGCTCCTTCCGCAAATTCGAAGAAAACATCAACATAACCAAACGCGTCGTCGACATTGCACACCCAAAAGGCGTCTCCGTTGAGGCAGAACTGGGCAAACTCGCAGGCATTGAAGAGCGCAGTGTGGACGAAAGAGACGCTATCCTAACGGATCCTGATGACGCAAAAGAATTCGTCGAAAAAACAGGAGTCGACACCTTAGCAGTGGCAATAGGCACATCACATGGTGCGTACAAATTCAAAAGCGAAGCAAAACTAGACCTGGAACGCCTCAAAATCCTCAGCGAAAAAATCAGCATACCCTTAGTCTTACACGGTGCATCCAGCGTACCCCCAGAGCTTATTGAAAAAGCCACAAAATACGGCGCAACGCTGGGCGGCGCAAAGGGCATCCCTGAAGACCAGTACAAAAAAGCCATCGCGTTGGGCATTGCAAAAATCAACATAGACACTGATTTGCGTTTGGCATTCACGGCAACCGTGCGCGAAGTCCTTACCAACTCAACCAAAGAGTTTGACCCGCGAAAGATTCTGGGACCCGCCAAAGAAGCCATGAAGCAAGTTGCCAAAAGCAAGATGCAGCTGTTCGGCAGCTCAGGAAAAGCCTAACTTCACCTTTTTCCTCTTTTTAATTCAGCAATCAACAGGATAACCTACAGGGTCATAAAGCCAAAACCTAAAATTAAGTGAAAAAGGGTAATGGCAGTGTGTAGGCGGTTTATTCAGCTCTGCAATATCCATTTCTTCTTTCTGAAGAAAAACAGCATCACAATAGCTATTGATAACATAGTAAGTAATACAAGCGGATACCCCCACGGTGATACAAGTTCAGGCATGTGTGCAAAATTCATTCCGTAAATGCCTGCGACGAAAGTTAGGGGAATGAATATAGTGGCAATAATCGTAAGCACCTTCATCACTTCGTTCATCCTGTTGCTGACACTTGAAAGGTAAATATCCAGCATACCCGCAAGCATTTCACGAAAAGTTTCTATCGAATCAATAACTTGGATTGTGTGGTCATACACATCTCTCAGGTAGATACTTGTGGTTTTATCGATCAGTTTGGATTCCAATCGCTCTAAGCGCGAGACAACCTCCCGCAAGGGCCAGACAGATTTGCGCAGAGCTATACTCTGCCTCTTTAAGTCGTGCAGATTTTTCAAAGTTTTGGGTTCTGGATTTGCAATCAGTTCGTCTTCTATGTCTTCGATTTTCTCCCCCATTTTTTCAAGGACCACAAAATAATTGTCTACTACAGCGTCTATCAGGGCATATAATAGGTAGTCAGCGCCCACTTTTCTAATCCGACCTTTACTGTTTCTTAACCGCTCTCTGACAGGGTCAAAAACGTCCCCGGCATTTTCCTGAAACGATATCACCCAGTCTGAACCCAGAATCAAACTAAGCTGTTCAGATAATACCTCATGGTCCTGTTCATCGTACCGCAGCATTCTCAACACCACATATACATAATCAGAAAAGTCCTCCATTTTTGGACGCTGCTCGGTGTTGGCAATATCTTCGAGAATAAGCGGATGCAGGCTAAAATTTTTCCCAATTTTTTCGATAACATCAACGTTCTGAAGCCCATCAATGTTTATCCAGGCAATGCCGGGTTTGTCCCTACATGCTAATACTTCTTCAATTGTTTTAGCTTCTTTCTCTTCAAAATGCGTTTCATCGTAATCTATAACTCTGATCCGTGTTTTTTCGTTTTTCTGTTTGCCAATGTAGACTACTGTTCCAGGCGGTAAACCAGCCTTCTTTGTTCTGCCCCTTCCCATTATCTGAAGTATAACGCTCACCCTAAGTCGATACTGAGCAGAGAACGCATATAAATTTTTTATACTAACGAGAAAATTTTTCGTTTTTCTTAATTTGACAAAAACACTTGACATTTGGCTATTCAGCAGTTGTATGTGTGGTAGCTATTTCTTTGGGGAGGATTAATGTGTCCTCCGAAAGACAATCATTTCTGTGACTTCTTGAGTATTCCCATAAGTTTGGGCATAAGCTCGTAACCGTAATCCAGCGTGCCCAAGCCGCCTTTCATGCAGTTTTTTTCCGAGAACTTGCTGAACGGCTCATCCGTGACTGAACCGCCAGAAATCAGCAGCGGAACAGGTGTGTCGCTGTGTACCTTCAAAGCACAAGGCGTGGCGTGGTCTGCTGTAATGCAGAAAAGTACATCGTTCAAATCTAGTTCAGGCAACAAGTTACCGAAGAAGTACTTATCAATCGCCGAGATAATGTCTGTTTTAAGATGGCAGTTACCGTCGTGTCCTGGCTCATCAGGCCCTTTCAAGTGGATATAGATGCAATTATGTGTCTGCAACGTCTCTAGCAGACGTTTAACTCTGATTTCGCAGTCTTTCTCAAGGTTCCCCGACGGCGGCGGAAGCAAAGACGCCTCCATCCCAGCAAGTTTAGCTATGCCTCTTTCCGCATGCATGTCAACGAGAGCAGCAAAGTTCACGCCGTATCTTTCGTTGATGCTGAAAAAATTGGGCAATCGGCTACCAGCATCTCTGGAGAGCACAACATTGCCTTTCAGTTTGCCTTCTGCCGCGCGTTTCACGTTTATCGGATGCTTATCCCACAGCGCATGGGTTTTCTCTGTGAACTCGTTCACCAAGTCCGCGCTGATTTGCGCTTCCTTAGTGTCATCCATGGGCTCGCACGTTTTCAGAACCATGTTAACCTTGGTTTCCGCCACGCCTAAACCGTTAACTATGGTATATGCTGGGTCGGTGTTGGTTATCTTGCTTGAAAGCGGCTTATTCTTATGTTTGAAAACTAAAACTGCACGGTGCCCCAGTGTTGGTCTAAATTCAAATGTGGCTGGATGAGATGCAAGTTTCACTTTTTCGTTGGCAACTTTGCTCAGTTCCAAGGCTTCTTCAGTGCTAAGCGACCTAGCTACTCGCCTATCAAGTATGTTTTTTCCTTCCCCTAAAGTTGCAAAGTTGCACCGCAGCGCCAAATTGCCATCTTTCAGGTCTATGCCCGCGCCAACCGCCTCGATAACGCCACGTCCAGTGCTGAACTTGAACGGGTCGTAACCCAAAAGAGAAATAACCGCCACATCACTCTCAGGCGCAACGCCCCTCTTGACCGAGTACATCAAGCCAGTTTTTCCTTTTTTGACGAGAGAATCCATGTTCGGCGTTTTCGCTGTTTCTAGGGGAGTTTTGTTTTCTAAGGCTTTAATCGGCAAATCGCCCATGCCGTCAATGACTATGTAGAGTAGCTTCAAGGCTGAAGTGGTCCTCCAATAGGCTTGGAGAGCCTAATGCTCGTTCATGGTATATTTCTTTTTTGCACAAGCAACTTCAGTTTCTGAATTGTTTTTGCCGCAAAGAGAACTGAGACGTTTATGTTGGGTAACCTGTTGTGCCGTCACAAGTTTTGACCCTTAGTAGGGTACCCTACGTTTCACCTACCCCCTCCTCTCTACCCTTTTTT
>CALMWK010000133.1 GCA_937873375.1 Candidatus Bathyarchaeota archaeon | reverse complement strand
AACACGTAAACAATAAACTTTCGGATGTTCTCGTAAATTGACCTGCCCGACTCCACAGCTTGAACTATGGACTCAAAACTGTCATTAAGCAAAACAATGTCGGCAGCTTCACGGGCAACATCAGTTCCAGAAGCCCCCATAGCAACACCAATGTTTGCCTCCTTCAGCGAAGGTGCGTCATTTGCGCCGTCGCCAGTGACCGCCACAACTTCACCGCTTGCTTTTAGAACTTTCACGATGCGAAGTTTCTGCTCAGGAGAAACCCTTGCAAAAATCACGTTGCCCTTCTTAACCTCATCCACAATAGCTTTGTCAGCCAAGTCCTCTAAATCCACACCACGAACAATCTGGCAACACTGCCCTTCAACAATGCCAACTTCTTTAGCAATAAACTGCGCAGTTGGACCATAATCCCCAGTAATAATCACAGTTTTGATGCCTGCTTGCTTAGCCTTCAAAACAGCATCTCTCACTTCCTCCCTTGGTGGATCACGCATACCTGCTAAACCCACAAAGATAAGGTCTTTTTCAACATCATCGCCTTTCTTGTACTTACCCCCTTCAAGCTTCTTGAAGGCAACAGCGATGACCCGCAAACCATCATGTGCGAACTCGTGAATTCGCGATTCAATCCACATCAAGTTTTCTTCAGTTAAATCTTCCACTTTGCCGTCGACAAACACCTTGTTACACACGTCAAGAATGCTTCTGGGTGCACCTTTCGTGTAAATGTAAACTTCCCCGTTAAGCTTGTGAACTGTCGTCATTCGTTTACGTTCAAAGCTGAAAGGCAAAATATCCACAATGGGCTTCTCCGCCAAAGCATCCTCAATGTTCACGTCAGACTTCAACGCAGCAACAAGCAAAGCACCATCTGTAGGGTCACCAATGACGCTCCAGTTTTTGTTCGTGTCGGAAGGCGGAACAATTTTAGCTCCATTGCAGAGCGCAGCAATCTCCAGAAGCTTCTCGATAGAAGCAGTTTCTTCCTTATTCAAAGGTTCATCATTTAAGGTGAAATCGCCCACAGGGCTGTATCCTAAACCTGAAACGTCTACAACATTATCTTTAACCCACAACTTGTTAACAGTCATTTCGCCCTTTGTTATCGTGCCTGTTTTATCAGTGCAAATCACGGTCACACTGCCCAAAGTTTGAACCGCAGACAACCGCTTAACCAAAACATTCTGCTTCACCATCTTCAACACGTTGATGGCTAGAGCGCTTGACACTGTAACCTGCAACCCTTCAGGGACACAGCACACCATAACGCCAATCATGAAGAAAATGCTTTTAGATATGTCCACATGCAACCACAAAACACTAGTCAGCAAAAACACGCTGCCCACAACTATAGCTATTATGAAGTCATACTTCGCAGCCAAACCAATCTCTTTCTGAAGAGGACTATCCTCCTCGCGAATTGTCTGTGTCAGGCTGGCAATTTTCCCAAACTGCGTGTCCATCCCCGTAGCGTAAACAACCGCTTTCCCCTGACCCTTCGCCACACTGGTGCTCATAAACACAAGGTTAGGTGAATACAAGTACGCCTTCTCAACGGTTTTCATGGTTTCTGCATTTCTGGGCTGTGGCTCAGATTCCCCAGTCAAAGGAACATTATTTGTCCACATGTCAAAAGATTCAATCAGTCTAGCATCAGCAGGAACACGGTCACCTTCCTCCAGAAATATGATGTCGCCTGGAACAATCTCCCGCACCAAGATTCTTTCGAGTTCTCCGTCACGGATAACTTTGGCGTATTGCGGCATCCAACTCTTCAAAGTTGCCATGGCTTTTTCCGCGCGTGACTCTTGGAACAGGCTGAAAAAAATGTTCATAAAAACTACCGCGAGGATAATGATGCTTAATTCTGGGTTTCCACTGATTGCGGAAAGTACGCTTGCAAAGAGCAACAGTAAACCGAATAAGTCTCTAAAATGTTTGATGAACTTGTACACAAAGGGAATTTGCCTTTTCTCAAAAAGCTTGTTAAAACCGTATTGCTTGAGGCGCAGTTTAGCTTCTTCGCTGCTTAACCCGTTTGGTGATGCTTTCAGGTCATCGAAGACCTCATTAATGGGCCTAGACGCAGCTTTTTCCAATTTAATTCCGCCAAAACCTCGTGTAAGGGTGTGTTATGAACTCCAAGAATATCTATGAATAACGATGAACCTTGACGAGAAAATTTGAAGTGTCCCGTCTTTTCTTTGTGGTGAAGAAGGTTGAAAGCCCATTCAAATCATCAACGATTTCTCTTCTATAGAGCTAAGTTTTACCTTTTAAGGTTTGTTTTTCCCCTAAAAACCGACGGCGACATTTAAACTAATCGGAAAGAAAGCCGCTTTCGAATCGACAAGCCCTCTGTTAACAGTCATTTATAGCGGAAACCAACGTTTTTGTGACCAAGTATTTCCTGAAACATGTGCCATAAAGTTAATAGGAGACAGTTTCAATTTCCATGTAGCTTACCTATTTAAGAGAGAATTAGGAAATGCTTCAATCCGTTAGAAAAGAAATCTCACAGGTTAAATATGATTCATTGAAAATGGAGAATGTATAGTTATGGCGCGTTATAGACAAACAGACGAAATCGTCAAACTGATGGATAATCCAACAATCATCAGGAACACCAGTATTATTGCCCACGTAGACCACGGAAAAACTACCTTGTCCGACAGCCTTCTCGCTGCCGCAGGCATAATCAGCACACAAACTGCTGGACAGAAACTGTTTTTGGACTCGTGGGATCTTGAGCAGAAACGTCAAATGACTGTTTTCGCCTCAAACGTAAGTTTGGTTCACACTTTAGACGAGAAAGATTACCTCATTAACCTCATCGATACACCTGGGCACATTGACTTTTCAGGTGCAGTAACCAGAAGCCTCAGAGCAGTTGATGGAGCACTGGTAGTTGTGGACGCAGTTGAAGGTCCCATGACGCAGACAGAAACCGTCTTGATGCAGGCTCTGCGAGAACGCGTGAAACCAATTCTGTTCATTAACAAAGTTGACAGGCTCATAAAAGAAATCAAACTGACGCCGCAAGAGATTCAACGTAAATTCGCCAAGATTCTCCTGCGAGTTAACACGCTTATCGAGAAATATGCGCCAGCTGAACACAAGAAAGACTGGCAAGTCACCGTGGAAGATGGCCGTGTAGCATTCGGTTCAGCTCTGCACAAATGGGGTTTGAACATAGACCACATGAAGATGAAGAAAGTCACCTTCCAAGACATAATCGACGCATACACTGGCGAACCAGCAGAAGTCGGCAGAAAAGTTGACGAACTCAGCAAGAAAGCACCCCTACCGGAACCCATTTTGGACATGTTCTGCAAGCACTTGCCCAATCCGTTTGAAGCTCAACCGTACAGGCAGCCTCAGATTTGGCCAGGAGATGTCGACAGTCCAACAGGTGTGGGTATGGCGAAAGTTGACCCCAATGCACCATTGCTCATGTGTATCTCAACCATCGAAGTTGATCCGCACAGCGGAACTGTTGCCATAGGCAGAATTTTCAGCGGTTCAATTACTAAAGGCAAAACTGTGCAGCTTGTCAGCAGTCACCAGAAAGGGCAAGTTCAGCAGGTTTTTATGAGTATGGCAACTGACCGAGTAATTATCGACCGTGTTCCTGCAGGAAAC
Source organism: Candidatus Bathyarchaeota archaeon (assembly GCA_937873375.1). Classification (GTDB taxonomy): domain Archaea; phylum Thermoproteota; class Bathyarchaeia; order Bathyarchaeales; family Bathycorpusculaceae; genus JADGNF01. Next base: position 4,509 of record CALMWK010000133.1, on the reverse strand, counting down.
ATTGGTGCCATTTCAGGTTTGCCTTCTATTCACGTGGGCGAAACAATCGCTGAAGATGGCATTGAAGTGCATTCTTTTGAGGGGTTGCGGTACGTTTCTGATCCAGTCGTCACCGTTGCAGTTGAACCTGAAGATGTTAAAGACTTGCCGTTGTTCGACAAAGTTATGCACAAGCTTACCACGGAAGACCCTAACTTGCACTTTCATATGAACAAGGAAAGCGGCGAATTTCTGTTGTCAGGTATGGGTGAGCTTCACTTGGAAATTACTGCTTACCGCATGCAGGAAGCAGGCTTGAAGGTGAAGTTGAGCAAACCTATTGTGATTTACCGCGAAACCATAGGTCACGATTACACGGGTCCAGCAGTCATGGGTAAAAGCCCCAACAAGCACAACAAACTCTGGATAACCATCGAGAAACTGTCAGACGAAGTAATTGAAGCAATCAAGTCTGAGAAAATCACCGACATGCAGAGCAAAGACGAGAGAACAAAAATCCTCAGAGGCTTAGGTTGGGCACCAGACGACGCAAAAGGCGCTGTTGCTGTTGAAGAAAACAACATACTGGTTAACCGCATTAGAGGCAGACAATACGTCGATGAAATCATTGACCACATAAAAACTGGTTTCCGCGAAGCAGTTCACACTTCACCCTTAGCCAAGGAACCCGCTTACGGCTTGAAGATTAACCTTGAAGACGTTACCGTTCACGAAGACCCAGTTCACAGAGGTCCCGCACAGGCAATACCTATGACTTGGAGACCAATCTACTGCACCATCTTGCTGAGTAACCCAAAGCTGTTGGAGCCGTTGATGAGCTTTGAGTGCAAGGTTCCAAGCGAATTCGTCAGTTCCGTCATCACGTTGCTAAACAAGCGCAGAGGCAAAATCTTGGACATGCCCTCAGAAGAAGACATGATTACTGTCAAAGCGGAAATGCCTGTTTCCGAAAGCTTCGGCATCGCCGACATTCTGCGTAGTTCCACACAGGGCAGAGCCTTCTGGGCAACACAGTTCAGCCGCTGGGCACCAGTTCCAGAGCAGATGCAAGAAGAAACCATCAAGAAGATTCGCGAACGCAGAGGTTTACCACCGACTCCGCCAAAACCAGAAGAATACTTCGAGAGCGAGTAATCTCGATAATTTTTCTTTTTCTTTTCGTTTTTGTTTTTTTCAGTTATCTTTAGTTTTTTAGGGTCTCTTGTGCTTTTTTATTGCGTGTTGTTTCGCGGTGCCTAATGCTTGGAACAGACTATGCCCAGTTTATTTATAGCGGCGAAAATGGTTTTTGACCCTTAGTAGGGTACCCTACGTTTCAGCTACCCCCTCCCCCCTACTCTTTTTCGGCAGCTTCCGCCTACCCCTATAGGTAACTGCATCCGAATTACTATTAGGCTCCAAATATGGCGGCTAAAGCAGCAGTTTGTTGAAAGGTTTTATTTAGCCCGCCCACACAGTCTACGTTGATGTCTAGCAGAGAATTTTTCGTTAACCGTTATGCGCAGTTAGGTTGGAACTTTAGGGTAGCTGAGGCTAGGCAGGCAATCAGAATAAACCAGACCAACGCCAAAAGCAAGAACCTCCCCGAGCGGCTACGTTCTATTGGTGTTCAGTTGGAAAAGGCGCCTTTTTTGGAGTCTGGCTACTGGGTGGGTAAATCCAAAGTTTCCGCAGGCGCCACAGCAGAGTACCTGCTGGGTTTGTATTCGATTCAGGAAGCTGCCGCCCAAATCCCCGCCACCCTATTCACTGCTCTGCGAGGCAAAACGGTGTTGGATGCGTGTGCTGCGCCAGGCGGCAAAACCGTAGAGCTCTCAGACTTGATGGGTAACACTGGCTCGGTGGTGGCGCTGGATGTTAACAAGATGCGTTTAGCTGCGTTGTCGAATCAGCTTGAACGCTGCCATGTCAGTAACGCGGTGGTTTACAACTTGGATGCACGACAAGCGTCAAGGCTTAGCTTGAAGTTTGACCGAATTCTTCTGGATGTTCCGTGTTCAGGCAATTTCGCTTCGGACAAGTTGTGGTTTAATCGGCGGACTCTTAAGGATGCGGAGCGCAACGCACAGCTTCAAAGAGAAATCCTATCTGAAGCCCTGAAGTGCTTAGCCCCTAACGGAGAAATCGTCTACTCAACTTGCTCATTGGAACCTGAGGAAGACGAGTTAAACATGGACTGGGCAGTGAAAAACCTGAACCTGCAAATCGAAAAAGTAAACTGTCATGGCGAGAAAGGGTTAACAGAGGTTTTCGGGCAAAAACTTGACGCTTCAGTGGAGCGTTGCAAGCGAATCTGGCCAGAGAACACGCAGGGCTTTTTTGTGTGTAAACTGACAAAGCGGACGGTGCAGCCATGAAGCAGCTGGCGATGTTTGCGTCTCAGTTCGGAGCAAAAATAACGTTGAATCCTGAGCTTGTAGTGGAGAAAGCCCAGCGGTACTACTTTTTGAATGCTACTTTGAAGAAGTTGGCTCGAGGCGACTTCTACTCTGCTGGCTTGTATCTTGGCAAGGTCAAGAACGGGGTATTCTTTCCAAGTTTCAACTTGCTAGATATGCTTGTGGATTTGGCAGCAAACAAAGTTGTTCTTGACAGGAAGACTGCGTGGCTTTTCATCTGCGGCAGAGACGTTTTCCGAACAGGAATACTACGAGTATGTGGGTCCAAGCGGAAAGGCGCCGCCACTTTAGTGTTAAACGAATTCGGTGAATGCCTCGGGTTCGGCAGAATAACAGGCAGTTTGGATGAGGCTGAGGGCAGGGTTGTGGTACGGAACATTTTGGATGTGGGAGACTTTTTGCGCAGAGAAAGGTAGTTTTTGGCTAGTCGTTTGTTCTGGTGACTGATTCAGGGGTTTTTCTCTTGTACCGAAATTGTTCTGCTGAACCCGGAATCAGTTCAATAAATTGAAGTATTGCTGAACGTTTATCTACAGGAAAGGGCGATAGGCTTAAATATGTTTACGTTAAATGTGTTTTCCATAACATATGAAAACCGAGACTAACACTTTAGTGTGAGGATGTAAAAAATGAAAAACTTCAAAGATGCAGTCTGGAAAAAGAACGTAACTAATGTTGTCAAACAAATTCAAGAACAAGACATCAAATTTGTCAGACTCCAATTTACCGACATAAACGGCATGATAAAGAACCTTGCTGTAGCCTCCAAAAACATCGAAACAATCTTCGAAAACGGCCAATCCTTCGACGGCTCATCCATCACTGGATACCGACCAATCGAAGAATCCGACATGGTCCTGTACCCAGACCCCACAACCTTCGCCGTGTTACCTTGGCGACCAAAAGAAAAATCATCATGCAGACTAATCTGCGACGTGTACACTCCACAGAACAAACGTTTCGACGGCGACCCACGATACATACTTGAAAGGGCAATTGAAAAAGCCAACAAAGCAGGCTACACCTACATCTGTGCGCCTGAACTTGAATTCTTCATAGTCAAAGAAAGCGAAAACGGCGGTTTACCCACACCCATAGACATGGCAGGCTACTTCGACTTCCACCCAGGCGACCTAACAGATGACCTCCGACGAGACATCTGCGACACCGCAGAAGCATTCGGCATAGAAATCGAAATCAGCCACCACGAAGTCGCCTTAGGACAAAACGAAATCGACTTCAAATACGATGAAGCACTGGTAACCGCTGACCGCGCCATAACCATGAAGATGCTAACAAAAGTTGTTGCTGCCAGAAACGGCTACATAGCTACTCACATGCCAAAACCCTTCGCAGGGATAAACGGCTCAGGCATGCACACTCACCAAAGCCTATGGAACAAAAACGTAACTGAGAACCTCTTCTATGACAACGACGCCAAAAACGGTTACCTCTCAGACATCGCCCGAAACTTCATAGGTGGACAACTAGCCCACGGACGCAAAATGGCGGCAATTCTCGACTCATGGCCAAACAGCTACAAACGCTTAGTCCCAGGCTACGAGGCTCCAGTGTACCTTGCATGGGCACACAAAAACCGCTCACCCCTTATCAGAGTCCCCAACTTCGGAGGCAAAAAAGGCGCTGCAAGATGCGAAATACGCTGCCCCGACGGTGCAGGAAACCCCTACCTACAGTTTGCAGTTCTCCTCGCTACAGGACTTGACGGCATCAAGAACAAGATTGACCCCGGAGACCCAGTGGAGCTAAACGTTTACCACATGAGCTACGAGGAACGCAAAGAACGCGGCATAGTGTCTCTACCCGAATCGCTCAAAGAATCCCTAGACGAAATGGAAACCAGCGACTTAATACGCGAAACCTTAGGTCAAACAACCTTTGAGAACTTCCTTGTCGAGAAACGCAAAGAATGGGATCTCTACCGCACTCAGGTAACCGAGTGGGAAGTCAACCGATACATCAAACGACTCTAAACAACAAAAAGCCTCGTTTATGAGGCAAAAACAACTTTTTTATTTTTCTTTTAGGCTCTGATTTTCGTAGCTAACTCTTTGATGGCAACTTCGATTTGTTCTCTTTTCGCGAAATC
>CALMWK010000132.1 GCA_937873375.1 Candidatus Bathyarchaeota archaeon | reverse complement strand
GGTTGTTGTTTGGTTGCTAGGCACTTCTACTTCTTTGGGTTTGTGTGGTGGGTTGTGTTTTGTTGTTTTGGGTTTTGTTTGGTTGTGTATTGGTTGTGCAGGTAGGGGCAAGCTGATGCGCCGATGTGAGGCGCGCCAAAAACCGTTTAACAAAATAATCACGGTTTTTTAGGGACGTAAGGTTTTCTTTTTTTGAACGCGTGAAGCAGCGTCTCAGAAAAGCAGCAAAAAAGGTTTGCCCCCAAAACAAAGCCTCTGGCAAACAAGTATTTTACCTAGTTAACACATTAGTAGTAACGGGGATGTTATGGCTTCGTCCAAACTTGTCCTCGAATGCCCCTTCTGCAACCAAATTCTTGAAGTGGAACCACCCGACAAACTTCATTCTGCGTACTCAACCAAAAAACCACTAGCCAGAAGCTACCACGAAAACGTGGTCCAGCAGAAGCTCAAATGCAAAAACCCCCAATGCAGAAAACCAATCACCATCTACTGGTACGCCCAACTAGACTACTTCAACAGAATGTAAACACTCAGAATTCTCTCAAAATGTAACAGTTCGTCTACATTAGTAATGGTATATTATTGTTACTGTTTTGTTAACTTCAGTTGTGAGACTTTGTATTATAATTCGAATGTTTGAACTCGGAAAAATCGGCATGTATGCAGTTCCGCTTACATCAACAGAAGCGCCCTGACCAAGAGTTTGGCCTTCAAAATCCATGAGAACACTAGTAGAGACGCTTGAATAATCTTTAGCCTGAAACTGAACAGTTATGTAGCCGAGGTAACTTGCTGAAAACGTGTAGTTGATAGAACTGCCGACTGGCAGGTTTATTGTTTGGTTGTCTACCCACACGGTGGACTTTTGCGCGATGAGAACAGTGGTGAGATTGCTGATGAGAACTGAGGGAAAGAGCCTAATCTGATAATTCTTTGTGGACAGTTGATTTTGCAGGTCAGATACCTGACTGTTGAGACGCGAAAGGTTGGAGTTCAAAGTGCCTATTTGATTATTGAGTTTGCTGATTTCAGAGATGTTTCCGTCAAGCGCAGTTTGCAGGGTACCAATCTGGGAATTCTTTGATGAAATTTGATTTTGCAGGTCGACTAACTGGCTGCTGAGACTTGAAATATTCGAACGCAATTCTTGTATTTGACTATTGAGACTGGAAAGCGCAGACATGTTTCCATCGAGAGCAGTTTGCAGGTCACTAATGTGAGAATCCTTTAATGATATCTGATTTGTTAGAATTAAAAGCTCAGAAATATTACCGTTTAGAGAAGTTTGAAGTTCACTAATCTGGGAAACGTAATCAGCTATTTGCAAGTCCTTATCCTCTAACATCGATTGGTAAGTGACTGCTGAGTAAACCAATGAACTCAGTAAGATGCCGCATAACACTCCAGCGACAATAACAGCGTATTTGTAAGAACTTCTCTTTTCAGCCATTCTTGAAACCCAATCAATGTGTTAGTTGAGTTAGGTATATTATTTTTTCTTTCAACCATTTGCAACTTAGAAGATAAAGTACAGTTTTATTGGCAACTATCGAGTGTTGGTATCTCTCGCAGCCCCAGTTTGCATGTTATACGCGCTCACTTTTTGTTCCTTGTTTCTCTTGTCGTGCTTAGAAGTCCCACATCCCAATAGCCGCTGGGACACGTTCAGAGGTGCTTGTTACGCAACAAGGCACTCTATTGCAACTAATCGACTTCCTTGCATAAAAAAAAGTTCAGTAATGCGAGAAGTTCGTTCCAATAAGCAAAGATTGCCAAAAATAACTTCAACTTTCTTGAGTTACTTCAATCTTTGTCGCAAGTTTATTTAAGTTGTTTTTTGCCATATGTGTAGTTGTGGTTGATTTTGGGCGTAAACTTTAGAGACCTCGTACCAAAAACCGCTGTTAAGTTAGAGGATTTAGGCGGCAAAGTCATAGCCATTGACGCTTATAACGCGATTTACCAGTTCCTCGCAATTATCCGCCAGCCAGACGGCACACCCCTAACCGACAGCAGGGGCAAAATCACCAGCCACCTCAGCGGCTTGCTTTACAGGACAAGCAACCTTATGGAGATGGGGATTAAGCCTGTTTACGTTTTCGACGGCAAACCACCAGAACTTAAAACGGTGGAGATTGAGCGCCGCAAACAAGCCAAAGCCCAAGCCACAGTCAAATACGAAAAAGCCATAGCGGAAGGCAAACCTGAGGAAGCCCGCAAGTACGCGCAAGCCACCAGTGCAATGAAGGACTACATGAAGGACGACAGCAAAAACCTCCTAGCCCTCATGGGGTTGCCATGGGTGCAGGCGCCCAGCGAAGGCGAAGCCCAAGCCGCCCACATGACCCGCAAAGGCGACGCGGACTACTGTGCAAGCCAAGACTACGACAGCCTGCTCTTCGGAGCACCCAAACTGCTCAGGAACGTCACCGTTTCAGGAAGGCGCAAGCTGCCAAGCAAAAACATCTACATCGACATAGTCCCAGAACTCATGGAACTCAGCAAAGTGCTCAAGGAATGCGAAATCACCTACGAGCAACTCATCGACATAGCCATCCTCATTGGCACGGACTTTAACCCTGACGGCATCAAAGGCTTAGGACCCAAAACCGCCCTCAAACTCATAAAAGAACACGGCACCATCGAAGCAGCCCTGCCACACATAAAAAACGCCGCCTTCCCACATCCGCCACAGAGCATACGAGACATTTTCCTCAAACCACAAGTCCGAGACGACTACACGCTAGAATGGAAAGAACCCGACGTGGAAGGCATGATATCGTTTCTGTGCCACCAAAAAGACTTCTCAGAAGAGCGCGTCAAAAAAACAGTTGAAAAAATGCAGACAGGCGCAGCAAAGCAGAAAGGCAAAACTACGCTGGAAAAATGGTTCGGATAAACCGCCTAGAATTTGTGTCCGTGCTCCCCAGTTAGGGGCACAAACGCCACGCCGCCAAGATTCTCCTCTTTAATTGCTCCATCCTCAAGCTTAGACACCTTCACGAGTTTCTGGAACAGCGACGGACTACCCACAGGCACCAACATGACGCCGCCAGACTTCAACTGATCCACCAAGGGCTTAGGCACACGCGGAGCGGCAGCGGCAACCACAATACGGTCAAACGGCGCCTTCTCCACATAGCCTTTGGAGCCATCGCCGAAAACTATCGTAACCCGATCACCATAACCAGCATTCATAATGTTCCGCCGAGCATTCTCCGCCAAACCCTGCACAATCTCCAAAGTGAAAACGTGACCCCACTCGCTGCGTGGCGCATCCTTGGGCGCGATTATTTCAGCTATGGTGGCAGCGTGCCAACCTGAACCCGCACCCACCTCCAAAACCTTATGCCCAACCGCCAAACCCAGCGCCTCATTCATAATTGAAACCATATGCGGCGCCGAAATCGTCTGACCAGAACCAATCGGCAACGGAGTATCGTTAGCAGTGTAGCTTTGCATGTCCACTGGCAAAAACTTTGTTCGGGGCACAGCACGCATCGCCTTAATTACTTTGGGGGAGCACAAAATGCCCTGTTTAATGAGGCTGTCAACGAGTTTTTCCCAGCCAGAATTCTCCACGAACAAACACCTTGAGCAACTACAATACGAAATGTCCTTTTTAACATATATGAATTATAAGAAAGAATTAGAAAAAAGAAAGGCTACTTGACGGTAACCGACTTCGCCAAGTTCCGCGGCATATCAGGATTCACACCCTTCTCAAGCGCCATATAATACGCAAACAACTGCAACGGAATCACAAACGGAATCGGCGAGAGCACCTCAGGTATGCCCTTTGGAACTTCAACGTAGTCATCAGACAACGCTTTGACTTCCTCGTCGCCCTCCTCAATTATCGAAATAATCGACGCGCCCCGAGCCTTCATCTCCATGATGTTCCCAATCAACGTCTTATGCGTTACACCATCCTTGGGGCAGATGAAAATCACAGGAAACCCAGGCTCAATCAAACTGATGGGACCATGCTTGCTCTCACCAGCAGGAAACGCAATAGACGGAACATACGCAATCTCCATAAGCTTAAGCCTACCCTCGTAAGCGGTAGCCGTGTTGATGCCCCTGCCAAGGAAAAAGAAAATCTTCGCGTCACGGTACTTCTTCGCAAGCTGCTTCACTTTTTCTTCCTGCGTCAAGATTATGGCTTCCACAGTCTGCGGCAAATGCTCCATTTTTTCAGCGAGGTAGTCCATTTCATCCTGCGAAATCTTCCCCCGCTTATTCGACAGCCTAAACGCCAACTGCGCCAACACCGACAACTGCGAAGTAAACGTCTTCGTCGCTGCCACGCCAATTTCAGGACCCGACTGCTGCCCAATGTAAACCCGCGAAACCCGCGTCAACGTCGAACCAATCGCATTAGTCAACCCAAGAATTGTGGCTGCACGCTGCTGCGAACAAGTCACCGCCCCCAACATATCCGCAGTCTCACCCGACTGACTAACCGCCAGTATGGTGCTGTCTATGTTCACAGATTTGCCATGCTGCTCCACGAACTCTGAAGCGTACACGGGGTAGGAGGGCAGAAACGCCAACTTGGAAAACATATACGACGCCGCCAAGCAGGCGTGGTAAGAAGTTCCGCAGGCGACAAGGAAGACTTCGTTGGCACGGTCCAGAAACGTCGAAATCAAATCCAAATAATGCCCTTGCATCCGAAGCGTGTTACGCAAAGTCGCAGGCTGCTCATGAATCTCCTTCAGCATAAAGTGGGGGTAACCTTGTTTCACCGCCATCTCAGGCGTCCAATCAATAACCTTCGGCTCCCGCACAACCACAGCAAAATCCGCAATCCGCCGAATCTCATAACCCCCAGACGTGAGGATGACAAGTTCGCCGTCGTTAATCATAACTGCCTTGTTAGTCATGGGCAGAAACGCCGTCAGATCAGACGCACAATAAAGCGCATCCTCACCCACCCCGATGACCAAGGGGCTTTCGTTACGGGCACAAATTATCTTGTCAGGCTCGTTGGCGGAAATCACAGCCAGCGCATAAGAACCCGCCAGCTTCTTCACAGCCTCCAAAACCGCCTCCGTAAAAGTGAACGAAGGGTTCTTCTTTTGGGTCTCTTCGATGAGGTGAGGAATCACTTCCGTATCAGTCCTAGAAACAAAGGTGTGCCCAAGGTTTTCCAAAGATTCTTTTAACTCCGCATAATTCTCCACGATGCCATTGTGCACCACCACAATTTGTCCACTGCAGTCAACGTGCGGGTGCGCATTCACTTTCAAAGGTGCACCATGAGTCGCCCACCGCGTATGCCCAACGCCCACGCTGCCAGGCAAATCATCGAGGTTGAGGATGTGGTGGACATCGTCAATTTTGCCTTGGTCTTTTTTTATGTTGACTTGGCCGTTGTTGAGGGTGGCTATGCCGACGGAGTCGTAACCGCGGTATTCTAGGCACTTCAAAGAAGTATGAATTATGGGTGCTGCGTTTCCGTTTTTGAGTATGCATCCGAAGATTCCGCACATTTGAGTCAGGTTCTCCTTGTGAGTTGTAGTCTATTCGTTTTGGATTGCTATTAAGCATTGTTAGGAGTAATGTTGACTCTTAAAATTAAAGTGTTAGGGGTTGTTGTTCTCTGCATGGAAAATTTTCAGAACAACTCAAGGTTACTCGGTCACACTTAAAAACATTTTTTTAGGGGTTGTTTTTTCCTTCACCCAGAGCAACTATAACAAAATTTTTAATAACGGTTCGCCCCAATGTACGCTATGGCGACAAACATGGACAAAAAACTGCTCCTCAAAGAAGAAGGCACCACCCAAAAAGTCAAAGAAATCAGCATGATGCACAGCGCCCAAGACCTCAAAATGATGCTGGGCAAACTGAGCTGGGAAATCCTCACCTTACTCTCCAAAGAAGCCATGTACCCGCTGGAAATCGCCCGCAAACTGGGCATCCACGAACAAAAAGTCTACTATCACATACGCAAACTAGAAAACTCAGGCGCCATAGCGGTGGAGCGGGAAGAACAAAAGAAAGGCGGCACCGCCAAGTACTACCGAACGGTTTCGCAGGCTTTCGGCATCGAGTTTCCCCAAGGATACCGCACCATGCAGCGCCCCTCATTGTTGGGTGGCAGCGAGCAAATTCAAGCGTTCTTTGAAGAATTCATCAACCCCGAAGGAGTTTTTGAGGGAAAAATCGTTGTTGGTAGTCCTACGCCTCATGGGCCTTTCAAAACCAGCGCCCGAGACGGGCACTACGCCGCGCACCTCACTTTCTTTCTGGGACAGTTTGCGAAGATGCCTGAGGAATTCGCCATAAAACTTGACATTGACGTGAAAGCCGAAAAAGAAGAAGAAAACAACCTAATCCTTGTCGGCGGACCCGGCACAAATTTGCTCACTCAGGAATTGAACGAGTATTTGCCTATTCAGTTTAGTATGCAGTCGTCTGAGCATGGCTTCTTGCTAGGAGGCTTGGTTTCCAAGAAAACTAAACGTGTTTATACTGCTGATGTTGCGGGTTTGATTGCGAAGATTGAGAACCCATGGGATAAATCGAAACGTGTCATTGTCCTCGCGGGAAACAAGGCAGTCGGCACCAAAGCTTGCGTTTTGGCTTTGACTAATTTTTGGAAGAAAACCCTGCAGAACTACCGCGGAAACAACGGTTTTGCGGCGGTGATTCAGGGTTTTGATTTGGACGGCGACGGCAAAGTGGACTCCATAGAGGTTCCAGAGTAAAATTGCCCAAAACCACCTTAACAGAGACTATTGTCGGGTACGGGCATGAGAACATTTTAGCTACGCATCGGGCAACGCTTGAATTCACAAAAGACACCCATGTGTCCAAGAACGGGGACTGTATACTCGTAGTATCCGCGGACAAGGCGCCAGCGGATTTGAGCGGTGAGTTTAAGGAGAAACTTCGGCAGCCTCATGCTAAACTGACCATAACCATCGAAGTTGACGGCTTAGTCGAGCAGGTGCAAGCCCGAGGCAGCCCACATTTGACCCTGACGCATCCCACGGAGATGGTTGTTCGGAAAAGCGACTACACCTCAGACAGGACGCTGGCAGTTCACGCGGACAAAGCCGCCAAAGACCTCTCCCGAGCGTTAGTAGAGAAGTTGAAGAATCCAAATCAGAAAGCCAAAATCACCCTCACCGTAAAGGGCTAACGGATTTGGGCATCTACCACGGCTTGGCACTCGTGAGGCGCGGTTTCACGAACGGTTTTTGCGTAGGAAACCGATTCTACTTTCATTCCTGCTTTTTCCACTGCCTCAGCAAAGTGCTGCTTCATGTCTTCTAAAGTTTCGTCTAAACGGATAAAACCGTAAAAGTGAACCGTGCCCCCTTTTGGCTTGACAGCTTTGCATGCGGTGTCGATGAATTCGTTGGCGGTCTCAGGCAAATTCATGATAACCCTGTCGGCTATTCCGCGGAGTTTTTCGTTGACTATTTGGCGTGCGTCGCCCACGATGGGGTAAACCCTGTTTTCTACGCGGTTGAGCCGCGCATTCTTCTCCAGTAGCGCTACTGCATCGGGGTTTATGTCCACCCCATAGACTTTCACGTCTGGATGTTTTTTGGCGATAGGCACTGCGAAGGGACCAACGCCCGCGAACAAGTCCACCACGGTTTCGCCGTTTTGGACCACAGAGGCAACGCGGTTGTGTTCATGGGAAAGTCTTGGACTAAAATATGCTTTGGCAACGTCCACGTAGTAGCTGCACCCATGCTCCTTGTACAGTGTAGTTGTTTTGTTTTCTCCAACTATGAAGTCAAATTCTCGGAGTCGGTAGGTTCCGCTGACTGCACCCGCCTTCGCAAGCACCGTGCGCACGCTTCTGTGCGTCTTTAGGATGGCTTTGCCGACCAAATTTTTGTGAGTTTGTAGTTCGGGTGGAATTTCGATTATGGCTATGTCGCCCACGATGTCCAGTGCGCGGGGCAGCGCTTCCAGCAGGTTTGGGGGCAACTGGTTTTGCAGTACTTCGGCGAGGGTTTTGGGCTGCTGGATTTTTTCTGGAAAAACTTGTGTTGCCAGTTGGAGCTGGGGTATCTGCGTTTTCAAAAGGGCTGATTCTTTTTCTTCTGGTTTTCGCGTAAGTGGAATACAGAGCAAGCCTGTGGGGTCTTTTTGGATTATAAGAGTCTTGTCGGTTAAGCCCAGTTTGTTGGCTAAAGTAAGCGTTTTTTCGCCGTCTGTTTTCGGAACTTTGAGGCAGGGTGCTTCTGTGGGCATAGGGTTAGCCAGCTTTTTCAATCCTATAGAGGGCATCGGCTTTTTTAATGTTAAACCGTGCGTTAAGCATTTTTTCCGCCAGCCAAATGTTTGCTTCTATGTGTTCAGACACTTGGCGCGTCAAAAAAGCGGAGGTTCCTTCGGATAGCGCCATGTAGGGAATTAGCATGTCCGCCAAGTACACATCAACTGTGGGTGAGGCAGAAAGTTCTGTGCTGAGTTTTTGGGCAGCTGCGGTGCCTACGGCTTCGCTGGGTTTACCCAGTTCTCCGATGGCATCAGAACCCAAGATGGCTCCTGTGTCGGTTTGTGCCCACAGGGCGATGCTGCTGCCTTTCTGAATGGGGTTGGAAGTGTCGTTTACTACGAGTATGTCGGCAGCTACTCCTTTGGCTGAAAGGTATTCTTTGGCTGTTTTAGCTTGCCGCTCCGCCACTTTTTTGGCCGCAAGGAAGGTGCAAACTGAAATGCCCTTTATGTTCTGGAGTTTGCCAAAGCTCTCCAAACAGATAGGTTGCAGTTTTGTGGGCTTAACGGTCAGGGTGGCTTCGCCCATGCCTTTTGGGTAATAGCCGTACCTCTGCACTCCTATTTCAGCGTCTACGCCCATTCTTTTGAGCGACGGCAAGAAAACGTGGCGCAGGTAGTTTATGGTTGGAGCATGCAGAGTATCTGTTCCACCTTTGACCACATGCAAACGCACGATGTCTTTGGCGAACAAGCAAATAGGCAAAACAGTCATGAACAGCATAGGGATACTTCCTGCGGTTCCGATTTGCGCTTCAAAGTTTCCGCTTTGTATTTTGTTGGGTTTGAAGTAGAGTTCGCGGCTGCCCAGCGTTGCGCCTTGAAGTTCGGCGTTGCAAAGTTTTGCCGCGGTTAAAACTGCTTCCAGATGCTGCGGTTTTAAGCCTGCTTGTGGCCTGTTTTGTCTAATATTGTAAATGTGCAGAGGCTCGCCTGTTATGGCGGCTAGGGCTACTGATAGACGCAGGATGGTGCCGCTTCCACTTTTTTGGCTTCCGTCAATCTCAAACAACAAGCAAACCTCATGGTGCGTGGTGGTTTAATGGTAAGTTTCAAATAATTAGTATGCGCCTTAAGTACTTTAGAGCAAAAAGGGGAAAACACGTCATGAGTACTGACAAAGAGAAAATTGAGCAACTTATTGGTCGAATTGATGAGACTCTTTCAGTTTTAAAGACGGTTGCCGAAGACCTAAAAACTGTTTCAGCATCCCTCAAATCCCTTGCTGTAGGTCAAATCACCAGCAAACCCGCACAGGCACCTACACCTAAGGCGGCTGCGCCTGTACCCAAAGTTGTCGTTACCGTTCCAAGTGAGGCACCCAAAAGCGCCAGATCCTCGCTGGAGGACACCCGTATGATGTTTCCCCCAGACCTAGACAGCCTACTCATTTTCGAAGAGAAAGACGACTACATAGTCATTAAGCCGAAGCAGTTTTTGGGTTCAGAGAACTTTGCGAAAATCGCTTCCACCGTCAGGGGGATTGGCGGCGAGTACATCAGCGCAGGACGCGACAGCCACTTCAGAGTCTACAAGAAAAAGCCGTGACAAAAACGATTGTTCTTTTCCTTTGAGGCGGAATCCGACAGTTTAATATCGCAAGACGGACCCCTGTATTGTTCAAGGGAATATCCCGATGAGAAAGCTCAAGTGGGCTCTGGTCACCCTCATTTTCCTTCTAGTAATCCAACCCGGCACTTTGTTTTCTGCACTGCATGTGAACGCGAGCTCATCGTCGGATGACTGGTCAATGTTCCACCACGACCCAGCACACACAGGCTACACAAACAGCATCGCACCAACAACCACGCCAGTTGTGTTGTGGAGCTTCCAAACTAGTTCGGGTATAGGCGGTTCTCCTGCAGTAGTTGACGGTTACGTTTACGTAACCTCTGGGAGCTATCTTTATTGTCTGGATGCTCTAACTGGAACCCAAATATGGGCTACAAGTGGAACGAGTTCTCCTGCGGTCTATAATGGCTTAGTCTATACTGGTCTCCACGGAGGTACTGCATACAATGCTTCCACTGGAGAAGTAGTGTGGAGCGACCAAACAGATCCCAATGCATATTCTCCTGTTGTTGCCAATGGTGTAGTTTACATTGACAACGGGGTCTTACTTTGTGCATACAATGCGTCTACAGGAGAACGGATATGGGGTCGCGGAGATGAAGACGCTTCGTCTTCTCCTGCTGTTGCCAATGGTTGCGTATACATAGGTGGATACAGTGCTTTTGCTATTAACGCTTCCACAGGAGGCAAAATATGGCAATATATACCAGAAAATCAACGTACCCAAAGCTACCGGCTAGGTTCTCCTGCTGTCTATGATGGTCACGTTTACATAACATTACCTGACAATTTTTACAATCTTTACTGTTTTGATGCCCAAACAGGGACAATAATGTGGAACTATTCAAGCCATGGGCTTTGTTCTTCGCCTGCTGTTGCGGATGGTCGTGTTTTTGTAGGTGCTCTTGACAGCAACATTTATGCTCTTAATGCTTCTACGGGAGCTAAAATATGGAATTTCACAACAGGATATGTTGTGGATTCGTCTTCTGCGGTTGCTGGCGGCGTGGTTTATGTTGGTTCTGGGGACGGCAACCTCTACGCGTTTAATGCTTCTTCAGGTGTTAAACTTTGGAATTTTACGCTTCAACCTTTTTTGGATGAGAGAGGATTTGACAGGTACATGTTTGCTTCGCCTGCAATTGCCAACGGCGTCATCTACATGGGTTCCAGCGACGGAGTACTCTACGCCTTAGGAACAATATCCAACACAACAACTTCGCCAAAACCTTCTCCGACTATCCCCGAGTTTCCCAACCAAATCATAGAAACCACACTATTTGCCGCCCTGCTCCTTGCTACGTCGGTAGCTGTAATCGTAAAAAGGGCAAAGACAAAGAAAGTTCAATAAAACTTAGAGCGTACATATGCTACTTTATTGCTTTTCCCAGTTCAAACGTTGCCTTAAGCGTTGCAGGCTGCTTTGCCACTTCAGCTTTCTCGTAGGCTTTAACCAGAACCTTCCCAGCCAAATCCACCCCTAAATACTCAAAAGACAACTCAAAAGCACCCGCCATGAAACTGCAGGCGTCGGCGCCTTCGGCAGACGGAATAACCAGTATGGCTTTTTTGTCTTTCAGTTTTTTTGATTCTACGTAGGGGCGTAGCCTGTCGATGAGGAGTTTCATTTTTGCCGTGGGTCCATACCAGTACAGAGGCGAACCAAACACTACAACATCCGCTTCTTCCAACTTCGGATAGACCAATTGCATGTCGTCTTTGATTGTGCATTGGTGGTTGCTTTTGGTTTTGCAGTTGCGGCAGTCCACGCAGGGCGCAATTTCCAAGTCGTAGAGGTACAGTTTTTCGGTTTGGTGGCTGCTGGCTTCTGCGCCCCTCAGTATCTGGGTGACTGCTATGTCGGTGTTGCTGTTTTTGCGGGGACTGCCAACTAAACCGAGAACCTTCATCTGAACCTGTGCCTCACCAAAGAAAACTGCAACTACCTAATTTACCCTTTCCACCAGTTGATTACTCAGTAGGTCAGTATTTTATGGTGAAGCGCCTGAATTCTCCCGTGTACTCTTCCCAAACCAAATCCACAGCGGAAACCTTCGCTCTGGCGGGACCTTGCTTAACGAAGTCCACCACCATCTTGACTACGTCTTCTTCGCCCTCAAAAACCGCCTCTACTCTAGCGTCGGGCAAGTTGCGCACCCAACCCTTCACGCCCAAGCTGTCAGCTTCGTGTTTGGTGGTTTGCCTAAAGAAAACACCTTGAACTTTGCCGCTGACAACAATATGAGCGCGGGTTTTCACTTTTTCACCTTTGCTGGTTAGCTTTGGGTGAATCTAACGTTGCGGGTGGCTTATGAGGTTTCACTTTAACTGACCTCCCTCACCTGTGCATGCAGGTCGTTCACGCACGCGCCTTAAAAGCACTTGGCGGCAAACATGCTACTGGTGGAACAAATATGCTCAGAAACGAATCAGGCAAATTGATGGTTTACGCCTCAAACGTTTCCTCGCCCAAACAAAGGCTACAGTCAGTGCGGACTGCAGCTGAAAAAATGGCGAAACAACTAAACCTGAACTTCGAAATGGTGCCCCAGCAAAGAGGATGCGCGCCGATTTACGTTTACTACGAGCATGGCAACGACGAACCCATACCTATATACTGTGACGAAGGCAAAACAGGCGACTTACAGGAAATTCAGGCTCGTTTGAAAAACATGATGTTTGTGCTGTCTTTTCACCCGCGGCACACCGCACTGGCGCAGGTACGCAACTCGATTATGAAACTTTCGTGAACTTGATTGTTTGGTTTTCAAGTGTCACTTGATAGACTTGGTTTACGTCGAATTCGATGCCTAAGCTGTCGTATTCGTGCTCCGTCAAAAACAGCACAATTTTTGGGAAAGCCATTTGTTGCCTCTGGGGGAGGAAGGGCATTTGCTGCTGCATTGCTTGCATGAGGTCTTGGACCATTTTTGCTTCGTCTGTTTGGGGGCGCATAACAAAGTTTTGGACTTCGCGCTCTTCAATTAACTCGATGCGTTTGCCTAGGTTGCCGTCTAAGTCGCGGGTGGATTCGATTTTGTGGACTCTAACTCTGAACATACCAATTCACACTTGCCTATAGGGCTATTGGGGAATCACAGATTTAACTCTACTTCAAGTTGTTAACTGTTTCGCGGTCTCCAAACTCACGTATTTGCCTCGGAACCACTGCATCGACCCCAAAATGTTAAAAGTGACTTCTTTAGGTTGGGGGTTTGGCAGTTCCATCAAGTTTTTGAAGCGTATTATGGTAACTTTTTCTCTGCCCTCAACAAACTTTGCGTACTCATCGAAATTTTCAAAGCAGGTTTCTTTACCAAATTTTTTCCACTGCACTTTATAGTTGTCAACGGAGCGTTCGATAAAGTCGGCGGTTCCGCGAATCTGCGTTACAGGTTTCTTAACGTAAAACAAAAGCTGGTTTGCTTGTTTTGGGGCAACTTGGTTTTTGCGCACAAACGCGCTAATTCCTTTGCTTTTCTGGTTGCGGCTACACAGGCGGTTCCAGTATTTCTCATCAGAAACCAACACATACGCGTAACGCTTGTTTTCCAAGTTTTTGCGCTTCTCCTTCTCTGTCTGGTTATTTGTTTCGATTCGGAGATAACAGTTTCGGCTACTCAGCTAGGTCAAATCTTATATCTGCCACATGTTATAATCATAATATACTAAGGGAGGAAAAAGCGTGAAACTAGTAACCGTACTACTACCAGAAGCATACCTAGAAGGATTAGATGAACTTGTGCGAGCAAACATGTACCCCAGCAGAAGCTCCGTTATACGGTCCTCAGTCAGGGATTTGTTAAAGAAGGAACTTTGGGAAAAAAGCGGAACACGCGGCAGATAAACTGCACACCCGCCACACCTTTCTATTTTTAGAAATCATATAGGCGACTTAGCAGATGCTTTGAGTTTTTCCGCCGCAACCGCAGGATCCGCCGACTGAACAATTTCTCGCCCCACAATGAGGTAACGTGCACCCGCCTCCAGCGCTGTTGCTGCACCACCACCTTGGGCGCCCACGCCTGGCGAGTAAATGGGTACGTTTTTGCCTAGGACTTGGTGGATTTCGCGGATTTTCTCAGGCACCGTAGCACCGACGACAACGCCGTCTGCGCCGTACTTTAACGCTTTTTTTGCGAATGAGAGGTACTGTTTTGTTTGGGTATGTGTCTCAGAGTCAATCACGGTTTGTCCGTAGCCTTCAGCGGCGCCTTTGTGGCTCATGTACGCAAGCAAAATGACGCCGCGCTGATGCTTTTTGGCGATGTCGAAGATGGGTTGTAAGCCTTCTTCCCAGCCTATGAACGGGTTAGCAATTAGAGCGTCAAAGCCTGCGGCGTAGTAGTATTCTGCGATGGTTTGGTTGGTGGCACCGATGTCGTTGACTTTGCAGTCCATGATGGCGAGTAAACCTGCTTTGTGGGCTTGGTTGACTATGGTTTGGACACCGCCAAAGATGCCCAGTGGTAGGGTGGGGTGGTGGTTGATTTTGATGGCACAAATGTGCGGGCTGACCTCTTTGAGGATGCTTTGCGCTTTTGTTAGGAGGTTTTCGCGGTCTTGCGGGTTTTGGAATGGAAAGTCCAATGCTAAAATGATGCTGGACTGTTTTTTGCGGGAGACTTCTTCCATTTGCGCCTTGAAAGTCACGGGTTTGCACCTGTGGGACTATTTCGGCTTAGGAGGCATTAACCTTTGCTGTTGTGTAGGGCACTTGGTTTCAGTTCGGGGAAAAAGCGTTACAGTTTTATAGGTAATCGGTGAAGTGGAACGTGCAGGGGTTACTCATGTCTGTGTCGCCTAGTATTCGTGAGGTTTTGGCTCGAAGAATCGCAGGTGAAGTAATCCTCTCAAGCAAGCCGGGCGCGACCATGCGTAAGTGGCGTGAGCTCTTTGCGGTTTCTCAGATAACCCTCAGCGAGAAGATTGGGCTTTCCGCGAGCGTTGTAAGCGACTATGAAAGTGGCAGGCGCAAAAGTCCAGGAGCAAAGTTCATCCGCCGTTTCGTGTTGGCACTGTTGCAGATTGATGAGGAGAAGGGCAGCCGCTTTATCCGTGAATTCGCCAAATTAACCAGTTCACCCAGCATGGCTATTGTTGATTTGCGTGAGTTTCCAATTCCTGTGCGGGTGGAGTATTTGTGTAAAGCCATAAACGGCGCAGTCATCGCAGGGGCGGAGAATTACGTGAAAGAAGTTTACGGCTACACTGTCGTGGATGCCAGAAAGACTGTTGAAGCTTTGAGTGGGCAGGAGTATGCGCAGTTGTTTGGTGCCTCCACGGAGCGGGCGTTGGTTTTCACGAATGTGGAGAACCCTAGTTTAGCCATGATGATTGTGCGGGTCAGCAGCCTCAAACCCCGTGTGGTCGTGTTCCATAAGACAAAGCCTGACGAAGCAGCCATCCAGCTGGCAGAGTACGAACGCATACCACTTATCTACAGTGAGTCTGCCAGCGTTGAGCAACTGGTGAAGTCGCTGCGAAAACTGTACCGCATAGCCCTAAGAATCAAGATAGGCAGACGCGTGAAGCCACCACCAAAAATAAGCGCCTAAACCTCAACAGGCTTAGTAGAGTTTAGCCCATTTATCCACTATACGGTTCATTGCTGTGAACTCGTTTTTGTTGAGCCATTCGCGATATTCGTTGTTGTTTACGGCGTACCGCGCGATTTGCCTTGCGTTCTCGGAGTCATGCACCAGCAGCAACACACCCATGAGGTCGTGTCGGCTTAGGTACGCGACAATTTTCATGAGGGCAACAGATTTCTCATCGTTGAGCATTTCGCCGCTGAGCTCCACTACCATGGGCTTTTTGAGAATCTTGAGGAAATCCCGCGTTAGTAGGTCTACCCAGTAGTTGGTGGTGTAGTCTCGGGCTGAAAGCGGGACATGGAAGTAATCCACCAATTCGGCTATGGCGTCAAAGTCTATGCCGAAGCGCTCTTTTGCCATCAGAGGGTCGGGGAACATTTCGACGGCGAAGGTGCCTTTGACGCGTGTTTTTGCTTCTTTTAGAAAACTGGTTATGGCTTGGGCGCGCCACTCGGTCCAGTTTAAGCCGCTTTTACGCCACAGTTCCATGCATCGGGGGCATGTGCAGAATTCCTGCTCGGGAAAATGGTACAAATTCAACGTTACGCCCTGAATTTTCTCTTTGCCCAAGCTTTCCACATAATCAAGAACTTTGGCTTGGTAGATCGGGTTTGTGGGGCACACATAATCAAACGCCAAATTTGCTTTCCTGTTCTTGCGTAGCGCGGGACCATTCTTTGAAACCGCAACTATGGTTGGGTCTTCGCGGATGGCTTGTGCGTCACAGAAACATGTAACGTCAATTTGCATGTCTTTTACTGGTGGGCAAGCTTTGCCGTCGACTGATTTGGAGTAGTAAACGTGTATGTCGTAGCCTTCGACTTTTTCTGGAGCATACGTGACGAGTCCGATTTTCATATTTTTCGCCTGCGCGCAACAAATATATTCGTGGGGCTTATTTAATTGTTGACTCTTCATGGACAAGCATAAGGCTCCTGTTATAGTTGATTACGCTAAGTGTCCTCCATGTTCAGGGCTTATCTGCGTTGGTGTGTGTCCAGTGGGCATTTTGGAGGTGGGCGCAGACAAGAAACCAATAGTCGCCGACGCTGCTTCATGCACTCGGTGCGGAGTCTGCGCAGATTTATGTCCAACCAAAGCCATCACAGTAACACGCAGCAAAGAAACGTAACATGGTGACTTGATTGGAGCAGCTTGAGCTTGTCGGCAACGGAGTGAAATTAACTCTCAAAGAAAACGTACTCGCCGTGATTTCTGATGCCGCACTAAACACGGTCAGCTCCGCCATCCACAACGGCGGCGGGTTGAAGAAAACAAAAATCATAATCAACGCGCAAGTCACTGACGAATACGGTGACCGCCACCTTCATGATGACCCTGACGCGTTCATCGTGAAGTCCTTCCAAAAACTTGGCGTCAACGACAGCTTTGTTGGGATGGTGACTTACGCGAACATTGCGGATTTTGCGTTGGTTTCTAAGCGTGATGATGCTGCTGCCGTGAGCGTGGTTGCTACGGCTGGGTGTACGCATGCGGAGTCTTCAGGCGAGAAAATTGAGTTGCAGCCAATTGAGGGCACCATAAACATCATCGTGGTTATCGATGGGCATCCTGATGAGGCTTGTTTGGTTAGCTGCCTGATTACAGCAACTGAGGCGAAAACGGCTGCTCTGCGAGAGTTGGATTTGCGCAGTAGGTATTCGGGTTTTGAGGCGACGGGAACCGTTACGGATGCGATGGTTGTGGCGGAGACTGGGCGTGGTTCGCCGATTGCTTATGGTGGTCCCTCGTCGAAGCTTGGGCAACTGGTTGGTTCCTGCACTAGACAGGCTGTGAAAGAAGCGGTGATGCGCTCCAAAATTGGCGGGTTTGTGCCGCAGCGGTCTGTTACTTTGCGGTTGGCGGAGAGGCATTTGTCAGTTAAGAAGTTGGCTTTGGAGCTGTCAAAAGTTAAGAGTTTGCATGCTGATGCGAAGACCCTCAGTGACGTGTTAACTAAGAAGCTGGCTGAGGAGCCGTTGTTTGCTTCTGTTGTTTTTGCGGCTGTGAAGTTGAGTGATGATTTTGAGCGGGGTTTGGTCCCAGCGCATCTTGGCGAAGTGAACCTGTTGGGGAAGGGGTTTGCCGATTTGCTGTCCAAGAACGACTGCGCAAAGTCCCAGCTGGATACTTATGATGGGGTAGATTTGCCTCCGTTCCTTGTGCAGGTCTTGGTGGGCTTGTTGAAAAATTCCCCATATTAGGGTAAAAACTGGAAACCTTAAATAACCTGCCGAAGTCAATTCGTTAACAATAAACAAAACTATTGGTGAAAACTTTGAAATTCGGAGTCTTCTTATATCAACCAGAACCGGTTGAAGGCGTTGAATACAACTTCTACCGTTTGAAATCAGAATCAGGAATCGTTGGAAAACCAAATCCAAAAATGTACACTAACATTGCATGCTTCGGCGACAATTACATGGCAGCGAAACGCCCCGATTGGAACTCAGTAAGCTCATGGGGTCCTGCACTTCGCACTAACAAACGCTATAACCTCCGCTGGGACGTGGTATGCATGACTAACCCAGAAGCCAGAGAATACAACCTAAAAATCATCGCTGAATCCGCCAAACTCACCCCCGGCATCAGCATCAGCAGCCAACACTTTGCAGACCAGCACTTCTGTACCTGCCCAAGATGCATCGAGCAACAACGCAAAAGCGGCTTGAACTGGGTTGAATGGAGAGCAAAAACCGTAACAGACTTCCTCGCTGAAGTTAAAGAAATAGTCGGCGGCAAACCCCTCTTCGTCAACATCCTCCCTGACCCCTTGTTGGGCAAGGAACGTTTCGGCTATGACTTTGACGCCATGGCACAATACGCTGACTACTTTGTTATCCCCATGTTCTCAAAGTCCTATCCAACCCCATGGTACTGGGAAACCATTGGAAGAGGTTTCAAGAGTATCCTAAAGAAACCTGCGTTCGTG
Source organism: Candidatus Bathyarchaeota archaeon (assembly GCA_937873375.1). Taxonomy (GTDB): domain Archaea; phylum Thermoproteota; class Bathyarchaeia; order Bathyarchaeales; family Bathycorpusculaceae; genus JADGNF01. The sequence continues at coordinate 539 of CALMWK010000132.1, read as the reverse complement.
AACTTCTACGTCCGCGGACCAAACGAGACTTGGGACACCGTTGCACCAACAAAACAGGTAATGACTGTTGCCACCCGCGTAGCAAGAACAGGCATAGACGGCATCATATTCCTAGCAGAGAAAGCAGACTACATCCGAGAGTTCCAGAAGAACGCAGTCGCAGAAAAAGAACACCGCGAATTCCTCAAAGGACACAACGGCGACGAAGTTCTAGAGCTCTTTGACAGATGGGAAAAAATGGTCTAAGACCATCCCACAACACTTCTTTTTCCTTTTCTTTAAACGCTAATTGTTTATTGATTTTGAGCCAAGCTGACTGTTTGCTGTGTATACCCAAAACGGGCATTCTCAGTAAATGATGCCTTCCGAAAAGAGCTAAACGACTTGACACGTGGTAGACCTAAAGGCAGCTATTTAACCGAGCGAAGAAATTCTTTTTATTTTTTTGGAAAAGAGCCTTCAACTTGTCACGATGTGTGTGCTTGCGGCGGCTTGCAACCGACCAAAATAATCAGACACACTCAAACTAGTGAAGACCA
>CALMWK010000131.1 GCA_937873375.1 Candidatus Bathyarchaeota archaeon | reverse complement strand
AGTTCAGCGAACACGTCAAAGTTTATCCGTGAAGGTCTAGGCGTCACCGCGTTAAGACCCACACGGTACTTGCGGTAAGTCAATGCTATGTCAGAAAAAATCGTCTTTGACTTGTTCGGGTCCAAAAACTCATGTGCCTCTTCAAGAGTAATCAGCAAAGTAGGAAGCTTCTGCCACGCCTCGTAGTGCTCTTCCCACATGCGTTTGTAATGCTCCGCAATCGCTGAAGCAGACAAACAAACAACACGATTCTGGTCCTCAGAACGCAGACCTGAAATATCCACTAGACACGTCACCCCTTTGCATATGTTCTGCAAAGCACTATCCACAAACGTGTAATTGGAAGCAGGAAACAGATCCTCTGGAAGAGAAGACAGCTTCTGCAAAAGAGCCTCAATCACCGATTTGTTCTGCGCCTTTATGCCTACGTTACCTTCCAGACGGTAAGTTTCACGGACCTTCTCAATCCAGTCAGCCCCAAAATGCTTGTAGAGCGCCCAAGCAAGCCGCTTTTGAGGAGGTTGAATATCGGGAAACAGTGTGCTCAACTTGGCAGGAGTAAGCGTGTGCAACCCCACAGCCATTTTCCCGTCTCTGGCTGAATAGTACTGAACCTTGCTGTGGAACAGCGGATGATCCCGCAAACCTCTCTGCGGCTTAATCTCTTTACCATCTAAAAGTTGGCCAGCGAAGTCGTAAATCAGAGCCACTGTTTGAGGACTATGATCGATAATTTGAGCGTTCAAAATCAACTCGGTGTTTGTCTTTCCTGAACCCGTCATCCCAAACATACCCATCATTCTAGGAACAGATTCCGCGTTTATGCCAACTGAACCCAGTAACTGGTCTTCTGAACGCAAACGCCCCACTTCAAGTTCTCCTGAAAGCTTGAGGATTGCGCAGTCCTCTTCGCTTGCTGCATACACTTTGTCTCGGTAGTTCGGATTAAAAGTTGGAGAACGAACTCTGTCTCCTCTTTTCTCTAGAAAAAGCATAGCATCAACCCGCCTATAAGCCGAATATGGCCCAAAAGCCTCCTTCCCTTCAGCCTCCCGAAGTTGCTCAATGGTTTCAAGGGTTGAGCTGCTTTCTGAATTCACAACTCTAGCGTAGAAACGTCTTTCTCCAGAGTCAATCCGTACTATCTGCCCAAAAGACAGGGCAACATTCGTGTTAACCAAGAAAGACACTGAGTCGCCTTTTGTTCCGCAAACAAAGCCCAACGATTCAATACTGGTCATTCCAATACTCCCATTCAAACGCGTGTTTTACTCCATGAATTTCATCAGCGAAACTACAGGAACGTTCCTCATTCCGCAGAGTCGCAAGCAACCCCGCAGCAGCCAACTTCTCCTCAATCTGGTCAACATAAGAGAGCAACATAGAGCCGGAAGGAGTGGAAAACTCATGCGCAAGATAAAGCGTAATAGGATACCCAACGCACCTTGGATCTTCAGAGATGCAAGTTAAAGGCGAAAGCAACTCGCCCACATCTTGGTCTGACAGGTAATCCATTACGTCGCAACGGAAAACATGAACGCTATCCCTGCATAGCTTGACAACTGCAATGTCCCCATACAAGGCTTTGTCTTTGTCAGCTTTCCTAACAGGATGATACACCCAAGTCTCATGAGAAGCCAATGCGCTCGCCGAAGCCACAAAATCACGCCCCTTATCATCATGCAAAGAAGGTGAATTCTTACAAATCGCAAGCAGACTCAAACCTTCCTTGGCGCATTTCTCGTAAAGCGACACACGGAACTTCCGCTCTCCGCCAAAATATGCACCGCCATCAAGCAACAAATAGTTACTACGAGTATCCTTATGCTCGTAGTATGCAAAATCTTTCTGAGTGTTCAGCTGTTCCAGAGCCATTTGACTTTCCAGTTCTATTCTTACGTCTGTGAGGTAGTTACTACGAGTACGAGCATCCCCCACAACCGTGCAGATGCGCTCTTTGAAACCCCAGTCGACAACACGGTTCTTCACAATGGCCCAAGAAGGTCGCATGAGGTAGATGCCCCAGTTGTTGGCGCGTTTCAAAGTGCGTGTGGAACAATCAACAGCCATAAAACAACCATCGAAGGTTGTTAGTCTTTTTAACGGTTTTATCAAAGAAGCATCGGGTTTTACTGCAACCATTGGCTGCTCTTTGACTTCAGATGCTCCTGCTACTCTACCCTTGTCGACGTAACATTTCAGTTTTTTTTCCATCTCGCTGAAGTCTGGGTTAATGTTAAAGGTCATCTGTGTGCTCCTTGACTTCTACTGGAAAGCCAGTCAATCCTAATTGCTTAGTGTAGTTTTATATTTTGTGAGTCTAGAAAAGAAGGAAAGGACTACTTTATTTTCTGTTTAATAACTGCATGAGGAGTAGTCGATGAAATCTTGTACTTCAAATTGTTAGGTCCGCCAGTTCTCAAAAGCCACCCTTTACTGGTCAACCTTGAGAGATAAGTTGAAACCGTGCTCAAACTGATAGGTTCTCTAAGTTCATTTTCATAAAAAGACTGAATATCCTTGGATGAAAACCACACAAGCGGAAAACTCTTCTGAATAACAGAACGAATTTTTTCAAACCGTGAAGATGTATTAATAGCCGCAGTGTTTCCAGCACCAGAAGCTTGGTTTTCCCCAGGCATACCACCTAACAATTCCACCAAATCCAAAAGACGCAGAGCCTTATCTCGGGTAACTTGCCCTTCAAAGGCAACCGTGTATCGATTGCCTTCACTATCGAATAGCTCCACACGCATTTTCCGAGCTGGCATCTACAGTGTACACCTAAACGGCGTTCACAACTTTACACTTCACAACTTATAGCTGTTATGGTGAAAACAAAAAATATAAAGTAGCTAAATATACCTTTATTTCATGAAATAGGCATAAAATGCAGATATTTTGGAATTACAAGCTTCACAAAAATTCTAAACGTGAAAAAAAATCCAAGAACAGCCCGGTTCGCTATCTCCAGTAGAAGTGTAGGGGTGTCTGTTTCACAGTAAAGCGACAAGGAAAAAGTAATTCTGAAGAAACAGGCGATGAATGAGAGACATTTACAATACAAATTCACAAGGTCTTCACAATTTTGTGAAGTAAAAGAAATATTACAGAAAAATACCAGATATCTAACAGGTTAAGGTAGGTATGCTCGTAGTAAATTATTCATCTTTTGGAAATCAAATAAAGGAAATTTCTGTTCAAAAATAATAATTTAATGGAAAAGACTGACACCCCTTCATTTCCTCTCGAAAAGATTGCACAAGCAACCACTCAACGCCAGTGATTAAAATTTCATTTAACACTTATCTAATTTCTTTAACAGTAATTATTAATATAGTTACATACGCCTTACCTATCAGAGTATATTTCTTTCATAAAGAGATCATACTTACTTTCTACAGAAATATTTCAGAGTTCCAGTAGAAATTTTGGGGTGTGCCTGTAGATGAATATTCAGCTACTAACGACAAAATATCATCTGATTTTAGGAATGTTATGCTTCAAAACTATTTTTTTGTACCTCACCCTTTATCTGTTCCACACGAAATAACGGTGTTGCCTCTGAAGTGTCTCTGGGGGATAGTTGATGGGAAATCCTAACATATTAGACGACGTATTCGAGAAATTCGTTAACTGTGCAAAACTCTTCAAAGATCGAGAAGTCTTGCGGCATGATTATTTACCTGAAAAACTTCCTCACCGAGAAGACCAAATACGCGTCCTTGGCCAAGCTGTAGCTCCAGTTCTGAAAGATGCTAGATGCTCTAACATATTCCTGTATGGGAAAACTGGGACAGGAAAAACAGCCGTGGCAAAATTCGTGCTTAGTCACCTAGAGAGCAAAGCAAAAGAATATGGTGCGCCAGTTAAATTCTGCTATGTAAACTGCCGGATGACCGGCTCAGAGTACCGCGTTTTTGCCAGTCTCAGCCAGAGTTTAGGCTTATCCATACCTTTCACTGGGCTTTCAGTCGGAGAAGTATTTGATAGATTCCGAAATGGTTTGGATGCATCAAGAACAATATTCATTGTGGTATTAGATGAAATAGATGCATTGATTAAAGATCGCGGTGACGGCATTCTCTACGAGTTAACCCGAATAAACGAAGCCCTGCATAAAAGTAAAGTCTCAATAATAGGTATATCAAACGATTTACGCCTTAAAGAATTCCTTGACCCACGCGTTTTCAGTTCTCTTAGTGAAGAAGAAATGGTTTTCAGACCCTACGATGCCAGCGAACTGAGAAATATTCTTCTTGAACGCTCCAAGTTGTCCTTCTATGATGGTTGCCTTTCTGAACCAGCCCTAAGTATTTGTTCTGCTTTAGCCGCAGCGGAACATGGAGACGCCCGGCGCGCTTTAGATTTGTTGCGTGTTGCGGGTGAAGTTGCTGAACGTAATGGTTCCCCCTTAATCACCGAGGAGCATGTTCGAGACGCTGAGAAACATATTGAGCACAACAAAGTTGTTGAAGCCCTCAAAAACTTAACCCTACATTCCAAGCTTGTGCTTCTTAGCGTTTACCACTTAAACAAAGCTAGTGGCACCAATGCCACTACAGGTGAAATTTACGACGTCTACAACGAACTCTGCGGAGAATTAGGTGTCAGTCTTCTGACGCAGAGGCGTTTGGGCACTTTAATCAATGAATTGGATGTTATGGGTCTTTTGAACTCCAAAGTTGTAAGTATGGGACGTTACGGTCGCACAAAGAAGATTCGACTTGAAATATCTCGCACGCTTATTCAAGATGTCTTTGGAAGTGACGAGCGGCTCAGTCGCATGATTAAGTATGAACCGAAACTGCTTTCAAAAAATACACATAATAGACATTGAACGCCTAACACTGTAGCAAATAGCCGTATACTCGTAGTATTGTCTTTTACTGCTGACGCTGGCTTTTAGACAAAAGAGAGCACCGTCGTTTCCAGCGTTTGCAGGTTCACAACAGGCACTTTCCCAGGAGTCGGAACCAACCCCAGCTTTGCCATATAATCCGTTTGTTCCTGCCACCCACCAGAATTCACAACCAAAACACCACGATGATTACAATAACCCAACACATGGATATGCCCGGCGTGGAAAATGTCCGGCACACGGTCAATGACCATATAATCCCTGTTTTCTGGTGATAGCATAGTTTTTCCGCCGTAAATGGGCGCCAAATGGCGACCTTGCATAAGTAGCCTCATTGCTTTTTCGGGATGAGCGTGGTCGGTTCCGGGAACAGCACCGATTATGTCGTCTAGGCTTCTGCCGTGGTACATTAGAACTTCCACGTTGTGCAGGCTGACCGTGCAGGGGTTTGCCAGAGAGTAAATTCTGCGTGAGCCTTGAAGCGTTGGCAGGAAATCTTCAGATATTGCTGGTTGTGGCAGTGCTTTTCTTGGGGCATCATGGTTTCCTGGTGAAACTATAACTTCTATGTGTTCTGGGATTTTCCCAAGAAGCTTCGCTGCATACCTGTACTGTCTGTGGACGTCTTTCACCAGTAATTCTCTTGCTTGGCCTGGGAAAACTCCAACACCGTCGACAAGGTCTCCAGCTACTAAGAAGTACTTCACATGGCTGGCGATTTCTTTCATTTGGTCGTTTCCGTATTTGCCTTGGAGCCACATTACACATCGTTTGAAGGCGTCTTTGTTGAATTTGTTGCTGCCCACGTGGATGTCTGAGGTGAGCACGGCATAAACAGGCTCTGAGGCTCTACGTTGCGGTTTCTGGCCGACTTCGGGGAAAATTATGTCCTCGGCGAGGAACAGGTGGCTTCTTGTTTTTGCCACGGCGAAACATACAACTTGGTCTGGAAGAAGCATTTGGGCTTTTTTCTGCACTTCTTCTGGTGCCTTGGTGGGAACGAGGATTGTGGCGCTTGCATTCAGGTCCTCAATTGTTATAAGAAGTTGTTGTTTTGCTTCTCTTTTTTCTTGAACCATTCCGATTATCTTGAGTTTTGTTTTTGCCTGCGATTTTAAAGCTTCAGAAATGGGGGTTGCGGCTCTGACATCCATTCTTTGCCTTAACAGTTTTTCCATGCGCTTGAATCTGTCTTGGAAATATTGGAGGTACTCTTCTATTGTTCCGTTGGAGGTCAACTTACCAGTTGCGTCGTCTAGTACCTCGATTTTTGCTTCTACGTCTTTTGCGTAAGGATAAAACGTGCTGCTGGTTCCTGAGGTTTCAAAGGTTTCTGCTGGCTGTTCAGGTATCTTCTCTTGAATAAGCTGAGGCTGAGCTTGTTCCTGCACTTCTTCTGCTACACTTGGCTGCACCATGGTTGCTTCCAGAAAACTTTTGCAGATAAAAAATGGTTTGTCTTCTGATTCCGCAATTTGCTGCAGAGCGCGTTGCATTATTACGGTGGGGTCATCAGTAGCGGCGATGGTACTTAAAAAGTCGAAGGCTTCTCTATCCAGTTGGTACCCTGCTGCAATTGTTGTTTCTACGGCTTTTTGCAGTTTTTCTCTTTCACTCATTCATTAAAGTTCTCCAATTTGTTCT
>CALMWK010000130.1 GCA_937873375.1 Candidatus Bathyarchaeota archaeon | reverse complement strand
AGCAGGTACAAGCTGTTGAATAGCCAAGGTGCAAACAAACTTAGTGCAGTGATAATCCACAGGACAGGGTTAATTAGGGGCATCGATATGGCGCCTCCGAATGTGAACTGGAATAGGCGAAACTTTTTCCAGCCGAGGTCGTGAAGCAGCTTAACGGGGTGCCTCATATGAACAAGGTATGTTTGCAGATGACCCTTGTACCATCGTGACCTTTGCTTAATCCAACTTCCCACTTTCAGCGTGGCTTCCTCGTATGTGTAGCACTCCAACATTGCTGTTTTCAATTTTCTTCTAGAAATCCTGATGCCTATGTCCGCGTCTTCAGTCATGTTGTATGGGTCCCAACCGCCCAATTCCCGCAGTTGTTCAATTCGGAAGTGGTTACTTGTGCCGCCTAAGGGGATGGGTGCGTCCACCTTGTCGAGGCCGTCCAGATAGAAATCGTACCAGTATGAGTACTCTATGCTAAACCATCGTGTAAGCAAATTATCGTTTGCATTGTAAAAGTTCAGTTTAGACTGTAAACAAGCAATTTCCTCACCCGCACAGGAAAAGGCAATGGCTGCTTTCTTTAATTGGTCCTTGTCGGGGTTATCTTCGGCATCGTAAATTACGCAGTATTTGCCCTTTGCCCTTTGCAAACCGTAGTTACACGCTCTAGGCTTTGTGGTGATGTCAGCCTGAGGTATGACCACTGGGTCGAAAACTTCCAGAAACTTCCGATATTCTTCTGCAGGTATGCCCTCAACCCCATTCTTTGGGGCTCCAAATAATCCGAGGCTTCGGGCTTCTTGGAGAGTTTCCTCGTCTTTTTCTTCCATGAGGATTTTTACGTCAAGCTTGTTCTTGGGGTAATCCATCTGGTACAGGTTCTTCATTACTTGAGGCAGAACGCTGGCTTCGTGGTAAACTGGAACAAGCAGTGTGTATATGGGTAAATCTTCATTTTTGACTGCGTTGACTTGTTCTTGGGATATGTCGCGGATGTTTTTTTCTTTCTGGAATCCTCGGATGGAGATGTAAATTTTCAGAGGGTTAATAACAAAATATGCTGTGTTCACAGCGACAAAGAGAAGCGCGAAGGTAACCACGGAACTGACTATGCACCCGATGGCTATTGCTATAAGAACGCCTATTATCCAGTATTTCTGGTTTTTGAAAAGCACTTTATAGGCTGACTCGTCGGGGCTTCGGTAGTATAGGTCCATCAGGGCGTTCTGCTTGTGAATTTCACTGTAAACTTTCTCGATAGCCCTGTCAATTGACTCAGAAGACGCCAAGTGCCAAGTTATGTGCCTGTCACCCAGCAGAAGCTGATAGACCATTATGGCTTTGCGGTTAAACGGGTTTGCTAAAGCCAACTTCGCCGTTGTCGCGTCAATATGCAAAGGGATAATGAGGTACTGTTCGATAACGCGATATGGCAACACTGTGAGAAACTTGCATTCGTTTCCGTGTTGACAGAATTTCGTGATTTCCGCTTGACTAAGAAAGGGCAACTCAGCTTCGCGGGCTAAGTCTTGGAAGAAGACGTCGGGCACTTTCACTTTTGCTTTCCGCAGCGTTGGAAGTATGTCTTCTACTTTGACTTCTGGGCTTTCCAGAATTTGGGTTTCCTCGACGCCGTTTTTCTTTAGCAACTCAATTACTTGTTGTTTGCTGATGTTAACACCTGAGAAGGCTTTTTTACGTGCTACGGGAACTGCCGTACCGACCGTCATTCTCAAGGTTCTAATGGGGGGATTTTCCATTGATATACCCGACTCTGAGCCGAATTTTAAAAGGTTTATGTTATGTTAAGGCTTCCTAATTATAAATAATGAGTACAAGGACACTGCTTTAAAGGGTACGAGAAAAGAGCGTTCACGAGGTCAGGCGTTTTTAACGTTTGCCAAAAAGGTCCTTACATCGGCAGGTGGATAACCTGAATAGTGCTTGCTAAAGTAGCCAAAAACCTCGGTTCCCTTTTCTATGATTGGTTTCAGCTGGTCTGCCCACGTTCGGAGGCTTTATGTTCTTTCAATTTCGGTTTTGCCCATTGTGCCAACGTGCACGTTTGGGTTTATTCTTTGCCTTTGAGCATCAACCAATTCTTGTCGCCACCCCTTTTCAGCCGCACCAACACGTAGCGTCCAGTGAGTTTCTTGCCGTGTAAGGTGAATTCTATCATTTTTTCGTTCCAAACTTTGGTTTCGTAGGTGCCCTTGTCCCAGATGGTGACTGTGCCAGCGCCGTATTGTCCTTCGGGGATGGTGCCTTCGAACTGGGCATAATCGATGGGGTGGTCTTCAGTTTCCACAGCTAATCGCTTGTCTGCGGTGTTTTCAGGTATGCCTTTTGGGACTGCCCAGCTTTTGAGCACACCGTCGCGTTCCAGCCTGAAGTCGTAGTGGAGCCGTCGGGCCTGGTGCTCTTGGACAACAAAAATTTTGCTTGTGCCCTTGGTTTTTTCGTCGCTGCCTTGTGGTTCTGCTGTGGCTTTGAAGTCACGTTTTGCATGGTAATCTTTGAGCGCCTTATCTTCGCCAAGTTGGTCCCCTGTGCACTCTGACGGTGGCGTATCTCTTCTTTTTGCAAACAATTCAATGCCTACTTTGACTGTGTTTGAGCCAATCAAGTGGACTTGCGGTTTGTAGTTTCCCGCGATTCGGTAGTGCAGTTCCATGTTTGGTTCAAAATTGGTGAGCGGCTCATCCAAACTTATCGAATTATGAATTACAACCTTTGGCAACATATTCGCCCTACCCTTCTTTTCAATTGGTTAGTTGCCTTTTTAATGCTTCTTTCATCAGGTTTGGAGCTGCACACAAAACATGTTTTCGCTTAAACCTTAAATGTTACTTAAAATGATTCTGTTTTTGTGTTTGTATGATCCAAGCCGCTAACCCGACTATACTAATCTACGAAATAGTCGGAATGGTCTTCATAATTTTACTTGGGTGTGCTCTTCACTTCACTTATGCGCTGTCTCGCCGAAACCCAGTTGTAGGCGTGTTCTCAGCTGTTAACGAGAGCATCTGGGAACACCTAAAAATGGCGTTTTGGCCCTCAGTGCTATACCTCATAGCCGAGTATGCATTGCTAAGCAATTTTGGCTGCAACTTCTTTTTCAGTAAAATAGCTGGAACGCTCATAACGATAATCATCATTCCAACAATATTCTATTCTTACACCACCTTGACCAAGAGAAACATTTTGGCCATCGACATCTGCACGTTTGTAGTTGCAGTCGTAGTAGGGCAACTATCAAGCTTCACACTGCTCACATACGAGGTGCTGCCACAAATCTTTGATATATTCGGCTTTGTAGTGACAGTTTTGTTGGCTGCGGTTTTTGCCGTATTCACCTTCTATCCGCCGCACTTGCCCATTTTCAAAGATTCAGTAACAGGCAAATACGGAACCGCCTGACCGAAGGCGACCAAGCAGTCAACCGCTATTTCACTCTGCGGTCAATGGGTGCTGTAAAGTTTGTAGGAGTACAGCCCACTTCAAAACCAAAAACGCATCTGCTTGCCCCAACCTGCACAACCAAGGCACAACCAAACAGCGCTCAAACCAAGCCCAAAAACAAAAAACCAACCCACCAAACAAACCCCAAGAAGTAGAAGTGCCTAGCAACCAAACAACAACTACAACTAAACACAAAAACAAAACCAGCTTCAAACACACCAAAAATACCAACAGAACAGTTATTACCGTCAAACAACACAAGCCGTCACACAGAAGGAACCCACTAATGCCCGTTGTATTCGTCATCGGAACCGCAGGCTCAGGCAAATCCCTATTCACCTCAGCCCTAAGCGACTGGCTCAAAATGAGCAAACAAGACGTCGCCGTAGTCAACCTAGACCCAGGCGTTCTCAAACTCCCATACTCACCAGACGTAGACGTACGAAACTACGTAGACGCAACCGACATCATGGAAAAATACGGCCTAGGACCCAACGGCGCAGCAATCATGGCAGCCGACCTCATAGCAGACGAATGCGAAAACATCACCCGAGACATAGAAGAAGCACACGCCGATTTCGTAATCGTAGACACACCCGGACAAATGGAACTATTCGCATTCCGCGCAAGCGGACCATACATCGTAAACGAACTCACCAAAGAACCCAAAGCACTAATTTACCTCTTCGACGCCGTCTTCAGCATCAACCCCTTCAACTACGTCAGCAACATGTTCCTCTCCGCAGCAGTCTACAATCGCTTCTTCCAACCCCAACTACACCTACTCAGCAAAACCGACCTCCTACCAAAAAAAGACGTCTCAAAAATCGTTGAATGGTCAGGAAACCCACATGCACTGGAAAACGCCATAGAAGAAAAGCTTGAAGACACAAAACGTATATTCAGCTACAACATGATGCAAGCCATCGGTAAACTCGGCATGCAATTCCACCTAACGCCTGTCTCATCCAAAACCAACGAAGGCCTAATTGCTGTAAACACCATACTAGAACGCCTACTGATGCAAGGAGAAAAATACACAACCTAACGCTGCTTCTTTTCGTCTTCCAACAGCGACCAACCAGCGGCAAACGCGCCACGCTTCGCCTTCAAAAGCGTATCCCCACCAGCAAGGACAATAACATCATTGTCTTCAGGTTTGAGCCCCTTCAAAATTTGACTTGCCGCCTTTGGAAATTCTTTCTCGATACTATCACTTACCGATTCAATTCCCAAATGCCCCCCCTTCGAAATGATAACCAAAGCACGTCTTGCCCCAGCAATTATTGCAGCATCACGTTGGTCAATACCTGATTGAACTTTATGTCCGCTGTTCTTAACCAAAAAAGCATAATTGTAGTCTGAAGTGGTCAATTCAGTTTTCGGAATTTCCACTCTATAGGGGAATGCTTCGGCAAACTGCTTCCAAACATGCAAACCCTTAGCTGTCAAGCTGCAACCCTCTTTCGAAGTCGATATCAAACCAGCATCCACAAGCCTGCTTATGATGGTGCGTATTGCGCCCTCACCCACGTTCAGCTTCCCAGCCAGCTTATTGCGACCAATGGTTTTCTCCGACATGAGTTCCAGTGCGTAGAATATGTGAAACACCGTAAACGTCGTGTTTGGACCTGGTGCTTTTGCCCCTGCCAAACTCGAGATAAATGCTTTCAGCGTGGAAGTCATGCTCTCCTCATCCTCTATTTAACTGGGACTTATTATAATTAATTTACGGCAACCGCGCAGTTTTCTATGTTGCTATTTTATGGCGAGTTTGGTTGCAAGCTGGTCCACAGCGTTTTTGAGTTTGTTCCACTCATCAAGGGTTCTGACGCCGAACTTGTTCTTCCGCTTCCATGTGTCTTTTCTTTTCTGCCACAGGTACAAGCCTATCTGGCGTTTTCCGTAGGCTTCAAAGATTACTATGGCTTCCCACCATTTATCGCTTTTAAAGATGGTTGTGTAGTCGACGACTTTGTAGAATTCGCTTATGGGCAGCTTCTCCTCAGCTGTTTCTTTGTTGGGGTCAGCCTCTTGGAAAACTCCGTCAACAAGCACCCTAATCACTGAACCCTTTTCTGTTATGGCGTTTACCGTTGGTTTGGAAATCAAAAAGTCCATGTGATTCGCCGAGCTGTTCTCTCCAGACGGCATGTCGGTGTTGGCCCCAAACGCTATGTGAACCGTGCCAAGCATTTTTTCTGCTTCCAGAAATTCCTGCGTGAACCTTGCTTTTGGGTTGATTCCAAACGCGAATTCGCCCACAACTTTCGCCATGTCATCAATGTGGAGCGCGTTTTGTACGCTTTTTAGGACCTCAACGTTTTTTGAGGTCACACTGTCTACTTTGCCCTGCTTGGCTTTGATGGTGACTGGCGCGTTTACAGGTCCAATGCCACCAATTGCCAAATCACAAACCAGCTTACCATCCAACGAATTCTCCACTGGAGCAACAATTACTTCACCTGTCGGCAGATTCATCCACTTCATCAACTTCCAGTCTATGCGTGTGTCCGTGAAGAAAGGTCTGTTTTTAACGCTTAGGCTGATGTTGGTTCCTGCGGGATTTTTTACTTCTATTTTCACGGCGTCTTTCAGCTTCTCCATGAGGGCTTCGGCGAAGTTCTGCATTTGTTGATGCTCTTCTGCGGTGAATGCAAGTGCGCCTTGTGTAAGCATGTCCAAGGTTATTCCTGGGCAGTGACCAAGGCGTGTTTTGTGGTCTTGCGTTTCGAGGTGGATGAGTTTTATCCTGAAAGGTGTTTCTTCTCTGGTTCCCGTTAAGATATTCACGTACATGTCGGGTCTTTGGGTTGTCAGGTGCTTCATAAGTGGCTTGGGAATTTCAGTTCGGAAAACCTCTGCGCTTGTTTTCAACACGACCAGTTTTGTGCATAACTTGAGCTCTTTTGCGCCTTTTTTAAACGCTTCACCGATTTCTGCTTTGGCGTCGTCACAGAAGATAACTATGCTTTCATCTTCTTTCGCTTCTAACACACATTGCAGGGCGTTTTTTGCGGCTTCGTTTGCGTTCATGGTGAAAACCACTGTTAAAATGCAATTTGTCGGTGATAAGCTTTAAGATTGCTCTTTTGCTGCGTTGTTGGACTGCTTGGGTTAGGTCGAAAGGCTTTTAAGAAAAACATCGAGTTATTAGAACTCTCATTACAAGACAAGCTGAAGGATGCTACGATGAAAAAAAACGGTAAATACCTCTTCACTTCAGAATCAGTGGGAGAAGGTCATCCAGACAAAGTCTCTGACCAAATTTCAGACAGTGTTTTGGACGCTATTCTTTCCCAAGACCCTAAAGCAAGAGTTGACTGCGAAACCCTCATTATGCAGGGAACCGTCGTTGTTACAGGTCAAATAACCACTTCTTGCTACGTGAACATCCCCAAAATTGTCCGCAAAACCTTAGAGGAAATTGGCTTTGATAATGCTAGAGACGGTTTAGACTGGGCAACCTGTGGCATACTCGTTTCGTTAACTGAGCAGTCTCCAGACATCGCCATGGGTGTAAACGAAGGCAAAGACCATGAGCAGGGTGCAGGAGACCAAGGCATGGTTTTTGGTTACGCCACAAACGAAACCAAAGAGCTTATGCCTTTGCCGATTACGCTTGCACACAAACTCGTGAAGCGGTTGGCTGACTGCAGAAAACAAAAGATTTTGCCCTACTTGCGTCCAGACTGCAAGTCACAGGTCACCGTGGAATATGATAACGGCAAACCCAAACGTGTCACAGCGGTTGTCATTGCTGCGCAGCACATCGAAAAAGTCGACAAAGCAACCATGGACAAAGACATAATTGAGAAAGTTATAAAACACATAATTCCTGCTGAAATGCTCAGTTCAGAAACCAAATTCATCATCAACGGCACTGGACGATTCGTTGTTGGCGGAACCCTTGCAGACTCAGGTTTGACAGGCAGAAAAATCATCGTGGACACTTACGGCGGATTTGGAAGCCACGGCGGCGGATGCTTCTCTGGGAAAGACCCTTCAAAAGTTGACCGTTCAGGATGTTACATGGCACGTTACGTCGCCAAAAACATTGTTGCCGCGGGCTTAGCAGACCAGTGCGAAATTCAAATCAGCTACGCCATCGGTGTTGCGCAACCCATCAGCGTACTCGTAAACACATTTGAAACAGGTAAGATTTCTGACGAGGCAATTCTTGAGTTGGTGAAGAAGAACTTTGACATGCGTCCCAAAGCCATCATTGACCACTTGAAGCTGCTGCGACCCATTTACCGCAAAAGCGCGGCGTTTGGGCACTTCGGCAGAGAAGACGTCGAGTTTCCATGGGAAAAAACCGACAAAGCAGCTGAACTCGCAAAAGCCCTCAAAAAATAAATCAGCATCCGGCTACTTTTTTAGCCTTCAACCTTTTCTTATTTCATTTTTCTTTCTTGTCCTCTGGTGCTTGGGAGAAATGGACCTTATTTTTTGAGTGTTTTTCGGTATTCTCTGAGTTTTTGCATATCCAAATCAGCAGTTATCACCGAGTCCTCAACCGCATCTGAGACTTCTTGTTCGATGCCCCATGGGGTGATGAATGCACTTCTGCCGCCTCTTGCGTTTGAGCTGACGTTGCCGACTTTGACGACGTAGATGCCATTGTCGGTGGCGAGTTTCTCGGTTAACGGGTGACCCTTCACGTGCGGATGCGTACCCATAGCAGCGACGGGTAAGAAGACGAGTTCTGCGCCCAAGTCAACCACCGCTTTGATGGTGGGCGGGTCAAACATGTCCGCGCAAACCAGCATACCGACCTTGCAGAGTTCGGTTGTGAAAACTGCTGGCTTGTTGCCTCTGCTTACGCCTGCTTTGAGTTCGGCGGCTATGGGGTTGCGTTTGCGGTACTTGCCCAGTAATGTGCCGTTCCTCCAAAAGGTGCTGGTGTTGTAGAATGTGCCGTTGTCTTCTTCCAGCACGGTGCCGCCTGAAAGGTAAACTTCAGGATGCTCTTTGGAGGCGTGCTTGAGAAATTCTATGGTTGGCAGGTAGGTTTCTTTGCTGATGCTTTCCGCGCAGTCGAAGTGCTCCATGTTGTTTGGAACAGAAAAGTACTCGGGAAGCGCAACGAAGGCGGGTTTTTGCCCTGCGGCTTTGCGGACGCCTTCACCTGCAGCAGTGAGGTTGCTTTTGAGGTTTGGGCGAACTTTCATGTGAATTAAGCTGACTTTCAAGTTAACACTCTCTTTACTGGTTGAAGAATTCCCACGCTATGTTGACTCGCCATGGGTCGCCTTTCTCAGTTAAGCGTATTTCGCCATCTCGGGTTTCAATTAAGCCTTTTTGATGCAGTTTTTGTATTGCGTCGGGAAATTCTTCTTCGGGAAATTTGCCGAACTGTGCCTTAAATTTCTCTCGATTTACCGGAGATCGACAGTAGATGCGCATCATGGTTTTTCTCTTTTCGTCTTCCCGCGAAAGCCTACTGAGGCGCGCTATCGGAAGCACACCATTCTGAACCGCGTCAATGTACCCTTTCACGTCTTCTATATCGGAATAAATGTGGTTTCCCATGTGCCCCATGAAGAAGCCTGCGCCTGTGCCCACCACTTCAGATGCTGGTTCAGTGAAATCTTCTTTGAGCCTTGAGAACCTGTTGTGACATGTGGGTGCGTAGCCGTTTTCTTTGAATATGCTGTAGGCTTCAAGGTACATTTCCAGTTCTTTCGCGCTGTCTCCAGTTGAGGGCAACTCTCCAACTGCGATTTTTTTAGTCAGCAACGTGTCAGGGTACAGCTCCAGAGGGTAGCAGTCTACGCTTTCCACATCTAATTCTAATGCCTGTTTCAAATCGTTTACCCACTGCTCTTTAGTCTGTGATGGCAAATTGTAGAGCAAGTCGATGCTGACGCGCAACCCCTTTTTCTTGACTGCCTTCAATTTTTCCACAGCATTCTTGCAGCTGTCCCGAAGATTAAGCATTTTGCGCAGGGAATCATCAAACGTCTGGATTCCTATATCCAACTGGTCCACTTTGCCCGCGTCTAAGGCGAGTAATTTTTCTTCAGAAAGATCATTAGTGGACGCCGTAAATTTTATCGTACAATCTTCAGTTAACTGGAATGTTTCTTTGCAATACCGCAGAAGGTCGACAGTTTGCTCCTTCGTGAGGACTGATGGGCTTCCACCACCCACGTAAAGCTCGCTGAAAACACTTGACTTAACATACTTGGTTTTTGCATACTCTGCAAGCGCTTTCTTTAACGCTTTCAAGTAGAGGCTAATGGTTTGTTTTTCACAGTTTACAGGAAAGTAACAGAAAGCACATCGCCCTTCACAGAAAGGAATCCAAGGTTGCAACTCCTTATTTTGACTATTTGTGTTTTCAGTTTGGAGAAAACTGGTGAAAGCAGCTAGAGCTACGGAGGTTGAACTTGAACAATCTCTATACGTCGCTGGAGGCCAATGCTTCACTTCATTGTAAGGCCGCCCATGGACGTTTGTGAACTGCACTTATCTAGGCACCTTTGATAAGAAACGAATTATAAGACTTTTAAAGCTAACTACTTGACCAAACGCTCAATAAATATGCCGCGAAGCGCGTGTTCACTGTTTTCTTCACTTTTCATACACCTGTTTACATTTTCACTGGTTTTATATGCATGTGGATAAACTTAAATACTTCCGATGTGACAAATTCAGATATTACGAGGGAAAATAATATGGCACTTGACCCAAAAGAATACGTTAACCTTCTGCCACAAGTCAAAACTTTAATCAACAAAGTTGTCCAAAAAAACATGGCAGACGGCTTCCTGTTTTCAGCAGGAACAGACACCCAAATAATCGCTTATGAAGCAGTGAAGTACAAACCAGCCATCCCCTGCTTAACCATGGCGTTCAAGCATGGAACCCCCAAAGACACCGAATACGTCAAAAAAATGGTGGCTTTACTTAAACTAAAACAGGAAACCCATGTGTTTGATCGCGACGACGTAATTGCTAACGCGCCGAAAGTTGTGGAAGCCCTGAAGAAGTATGATCCTATGGAAATCCGAAACAGCATGCCTGTATTCATCGGTTTGACCCTACTCAAAGAAAAAGGCATAAAAACTGTTTTCACAGGCGACGGCTTAGACGAACTTTTCGGTTACCCATGGCCCTGATGGGCAGCTCTTCTTTAAGGGCATCTGGCGAAATGAGGGGGGTGAAATCC
>CALMWK010000129.1 GCA_937873375.1 Candidatus Bathyarchaeota archaeon | reverse complement strand
CAAGGTCACGTCTACCAATTCCAGAAGTACGTTCGGGTTTGCGCTGTCTATTGATGTTGTCAAGTTGACATATCGTGAACCTCTAGATATAGCGGTTTGTTGTGTGTAATTCAAATAATCGTTGCCTCTTACGATTGTAATTGTAGCCTGCTGGGAATCATTTTCCAAGCTCATTGCCTTTAATTGAAGTTGATCCACCCGAACTGAATGTAAAGTCGGTTTTGGAGAAACATTCAGAATGTATGTTATAGCTGTGTTGTTGCTTGCAAAATTGAAAAACTCGTACGGGAAATAGGTCCAGTTTAGGGTTGCCAAGATTGCTGGGTTTTGTCTGGCAATGTAGCCGCCGTCTTCACGGACCTGTATCCAGCCGTTATCAACTAAGTAATCAGTATCCATTAGGGTTCTAGCAAATAGTGCTTTGTCGTATTCCTCGTTAATGGATAGGTACTGTGGGTCTACTGCGCTGTAGGTTCGGCGTTGGGCAAATCCGCCAAACCACCACCCGTACAAGGGGTCTGAAACAAAAACGGCGTCCGTAGGCGTGTTGGTTTTTGCCCATTGAATCGCTGAATACGTTTGTTCATCTACAGTTTGATAGAATTTTTGAATTGTTTGGCCACCGTTATACATTGGACCCATAAATATTGGCAAAGCCAAAAAAGAGAACAATAGGAAAAACAGGATGAACCCAGAATAAAGTTTTCTTTTCGTTAAAGCCGACGAAAAGCGCGCGAAATTTAAGTTAACAGTCTTACGGGATTGCCTACTCCATGAGTTGTAATTATCCACAAAACCAGCAAAAAATTGTGCGCCATGCTCAATTAAAACTGCAATGAAAACAATTAAGGGCAAAATAAGGTAATAGAGGAAACGGTTGTAATCAATGGCTAACCCAACCAAATAGCTCTGAGTTAACAAAAGAGGAATCAGAAGCCACACGGATAAGAGAAAAGTCGGCAAGACAATAAAGCGCCCGGTGTATTTTTTGGAAAAAAGCACTAATCCAGCGAGCGCGCCGAAAAGAGGCAGCACAAGGTCCAAGGGAAGCGTTTGTGTCGCCATGGTAGCTAAGTCAATGTTGTTTGGGACTGTGGGCGACGCTAAGGTTGAGTTATTGTTAAGGTACGCGGGCACGGCGTGAATTATGAACGGAGAAAACAACGCAGTGCCGAGTCCAATTGGTAATAGCCAGTGCACGACATTTTTCCGCGTTGTGCCAAGAGTCTTTGGCGATACAAGCATAAAGAATACGGTAACTAATGTTACAGCCAGAAAGACCACTGCGCTTAGCGAGTGTGTTAAGAATATTGAGCCAACCAAAAGGGAAGTTGAAATCAGAAAAGGGAACATAGAGAAACGTTCTTTCTGCAAATACAAGTAAAACTTGTGCTAAAAGTTAAGGATCAATTGCCTGCA
>CALMWK010000128.1 GCA_937873375.1 Candidatus Bathyarchaeota archaeon | reverse complement strand
GCTGGTGGGCATCGTAGCGGTGGGGCTTGTAGGCTCATCAATTCTTGCAGCTTCAAATTCTCCCTTAGGCACGGCCATGGGCGTCACGGGAAATGCATTGGCGGTGCAGGTTATTTCGGTTGGGGGTTTGGTTGCTACTGCAGGGGTTTTGTTAACTTCGGTGTTGGGCGTTTCTAGGGTGGCGTTTTCGATGGCTAGGGAAAAAGATATGCCGTATGCAATGGGTAAGGTGCACCAACGGTTTGGAACTCCTTATTATTCAATTTTGATTGTGGGAATTATCATGGCGTTGATGGCTTTGTTTGTGGATTTGGCTCAGGTTGCGGCGATTAGCACTTTCGCTTTACTGTTTTACTATACTCTTGCGAATGTTTGTGCCTTACGGTTGAAAACTGAGAACAGGTTATACCCCAAGTTTTTGCCTATTCTGGGTTTAGGCATGTGCCTCGCGTTGCTGATTGTGATTATTTTCGCTAATTGGCAAGCTTGGGTGGCAGGAATTGCCTGTCTGGCGGTTGGGGCAGGGCTTTATGTTGCCAAAAAACGTTTTGAACAGAACAAACATGAAACATAAGAAACGTGGAAGTTTAGTTTAAAATCGCAAATGATAAAAGCCTGCACCGTCAACCTGAAAGCATCAGGTGTAGTTTATGCCCACCCGTGGTCTTTACGTTGGCAGATTTCAGCCGTTCCATTTAGGTCACATAGACGCTATCAAAAACGTTTTGAAAGAAGTTGAAGAAATCGTAATTGTCATTGGTAGCGCCCAGTACAGCCACAAATTCAGCAATCCGTTCACATCTGGTGAAAGGTTGGTTATGATTCGCAGCGCGCTGGAAGAAGCAGAAGTGGATTTCGCTAGAGTTTGGGTGGTGCCTGTTCCTGATGTGCATCTGCATATGATGTGGGTTTCCGCAGTTGAAGGTTACACGCCAAAGTTTCATGTAGTTTATTCTAATGAGCCGTTGACGAGGCGGCTTTTCACGGAGGCAGGCTACAAGGTTAAGCCTATTCCGTTTTTTGAGAGACAGTTTTATTCGTCAACCATAATCCGCGAGAAAATGTTAGCAGATGACAGCTGGCGTACGCTGGTGCCTAAGAGCGTGGCTGACTTCATTGCAGAGATTGACGGCATTAACAGGATTCGAGACCTGCACCAAACAGACAAAATCTAACGCGGCTAGAAGCCTGCTGTTATGGGGTTTCGTGTCTTCATTATTTCTCTAAGAAGCACTGTTGCGTAGGAGCCCCGAAGCAGCATAAATTCTAAACTTGCTTGCCGCTTCTTCGCATCATCTGCGTCGGCTGAAACGGTTCCTGCGGTGAAGTTTCTGACAGGCGAAACAACGGCACGCAATTCACCTTTTCCGTTTATCTCAGGCAACTCCTCTATCATAAAATTCTGCGCTTCAACACCTTCAGCCTCCAAAATCTGCTTCTGTATTTTCCCGGCTGAGCCTTGTGAGAGCTTCTGTCTCGCGCCAACTATGGGTAATGCAACACGCATCTTTCCCGCCTTGATTAACTCGTTAATTTCCTTGACGGTAGCGGATTCAGCAATCTTTCCCGTCTTAACCATCGGCAACCCAGACCGCTCAACATTAACAACGTAGTCCCCGACTTTCGCTTTGCTCAGGGAAACGCCACTTTTGATTCGCTCACTTAAAAACCGGTTAAACAGAAAAGACTGGTACGCCTGCACCATCAACATACGCAGCTTAAGCGGCAACCGCCTAAACGCACCCACAAAATCAGTCGGATTCTCAACCAAATGCGAAAGCATCAATCGCTCATAGCGAAGTTGCACTGGAAAATTTTGCAGCGCCTGCTTAAAGTCTTGGCTGTCTTGAAGTTCTGTACGGGCTTCCCGCGACCTAGGATGCTCATTGGGGCTGGGTTTGGCAAGGTACAGCATAGCGGCTTTCTGAAGGTTTCCCTGGACCATGGCTTTACCCACTAAGTGTGTTATGGCGCGGGTTGTACCGAAACGCTGATGACCATAAAAGTTTGGTATTCCCCCAACTTTCACTATTCCGCTGATGGTTTTGGCTATGCGCTTTTCAACTGTAGCTTTTGGGTGGCTTATGCCTCTGATTTTTATGTTAAAGTTGTTTCCTAACAGAAAATACGCAGATAACTGCTCATGGAAGTACCCCACGGGACGCAACTCTAAATCTTTAAAGTTGACTTTCGATGCTTCTTCAATTGAAGCACCCTCTATTGTGATGTGCTGGGCTGTGACAGCTTTCGCGTCTTTGATTCCTGCAATCTGTATCCGCGGCGGGTCAATACCCAATTCGTTTGCCACGTTCTTGACAGCTATGAAGGTGTCCCAGTTTCGCTTCACCAAAACAGACAACAGAAAACGTTGCCTCAAAGCTGTGGCACCCAAAGGTGGTTTACTGACGGTTTTCTCTATGGTTGCTTTGGAGCCATCAACCAGAACTTCCTCAACCACAAAATCCTCAGCTGCACGCCGAATAGCTCCCCCGATGCCTGAGGTTTTAGTAACGTAAACTTCGATGCCTATTTGCTGATCGATTTTTGGAACCGCCAAATCTCAGACGCCTTCTTCTACAGCAAAGGCAACTTGCCGGTTAATCTATTCAACTTATCGGCAGGCGCAGGACCTATGCCTAAACAGGTAACTGTGCCTTCAGGAATCTCTGTAAGTCCTCTGTCCACAATTAACGAGTGAGGCAAACCCAAATCATCCGCCGCTTCTTCCAGCTCCCCAAGCTCCTTTTCCGTGGGCACCTTAACAGCTATCTTACGCTGCCCCTCAAAGAGCCAAGCTTCCCACCACTTCTTATGATGAACATAAGCGTCCTGAGCAGCAGAAACAGCAGCATGCCCCGCCTGAGCAGCAATTTTGCCTTTACTCATCTTCAAATCAGCACGAAACACGAGAACCTGTTTGTATTCGAAGTCACCCAACTTTGCTTCCTCGCAGTCGCTATGTTGTTTTCCACTGTTTTAAGCGTTTGCAGACAAATACAGCGAAGCGAAATAAACTAAAGCGGCATATGCAGAGGGCTTCTTCAAAACAGTGAAAAGTGTTCGCCCCTGAAAGTCAATCTCCTCAATATCCCGCAACGCGCCTCCTAAACCCGTCCTCGCCGCAAACCGCAGTGCCTTGTCCATTTTCTCATCTGAAAGTTTATTGAGAAATTCCCTGATTTTCAACATGACACGCACATCAAAACCCAACGCGTCATCACAACGTTTTTGATACAACCGCAAAAACTCCGCAGAAACATCACCATCTCGTAGAGCTTGGCTGGCAACTTCCGCCGCAAACTTTGCACAAGTCACGCCAAAGACAACACCGCCTCCAGTGGTGGACTTCACCTGAGACGCACAGTCCCCAACAGCCAAAAAACCGTTCCCATAAGCCCTCGAGACTGGACCACCCAAAGTTATCGCGTGAAAAGCAATCTGCGAAATCTTCGCGTTACCCAACTGTTTTGAAGCCACAGGATGCCTACGCATGAGTCTTTGCAGAAACTCTTTTGGGTTCCCACTTCGCGTAGCAAGACCAACTTTTGCCGTGCCATCCAGCCTTGGAATGAGCCACGCGTATAAGCCAGGCGCATAATCGTTTCCCACGTAAACTTCAACCGCGTGCTCCTCCACGTTCTGGACGTTTTCCACTTCAGCTTCCACAGCGTAAACCAGCCCCTCACGCTTAGGAGTGGGCAAACCAGCTTGTCGCGTAAGCCTCGACGAGATGCCCTCTGCGTCAACCACAAGTTTTGCGGGAACTTGCATTTCTACCTTGTCGCCTTGGGCTACGTTTACACCGTTAACAAACCCATCGTCAATCAGAAGCGATGAAACACGCGAACCAAAAAAATACCGTACACCAACAGCTTGCGCCTTCTCCGCCAAATACCTGTCAAATAACACACGGTTTACAGCGCAGGTCACTGGACTGGAAAGATGAACCGCAAATTTTGCGCCGTTGGGCGAGTAAAAGTTAGCTCCTGAAAACTCATTCTCAACTACGCCTTCAGGCAGAGGATATAGCCCTAAACTCTTCAGGCTGCGGATGCTCAAATGCCCTGCACAGTGCGACGGAACACCTACCTTGGGGTGCTCCTCAAAAACTGAGACAGTTACGCCACGTTTGGCAAGTTCATAAGCAAAAAAAGAGCCTGCAGGTCCGCCACCGACAACAACGACGGCGTTCTGCAATTTTTTCATCCGCCCTTACATGTAAAGTGGGATTATTGGATGAGTTCGATGCGTTTTTTACCGCGTGCCAAAGAGGTGGTTCGGATTTTGCCCGCAACCTCCAAGTTTAGCAGCAAACCAACGAAGTCTTTGTAGCCTATGTCTTCAAATTCGCCTTGAAGAGCGTTGAACAGGTCGTTTTCGCTCATGTCGCCCTTCTTTTTCAGTATCTCAAGTAGGACATAGTAGGTGGGACGGGTTTTCCAAGTTTTTGTAGGTAATGGCACGTTTAGTCTTGCTCCGTTTAAGCCACTGGTGTTGCTGACTTTTGTACTTGTCGGACCTGCTGCATGAAACTCTTATACCACTTCTCCATGTCAGGAGTAACCGATGGACCAACTTCTTTCAGAGCGTCCTGGAAATCTTTCATCGTAACCTCGGTGGCTTTAATGTCTCTACGCAAAGCATGCATTGCGGCTTCACGACACAAATTCTCTAGGTCAGCGCCTGAATAGTATTTGGTTGCCAGGGAAATCTGGTTTAAATCCACATCTTTGTTCAGCGGCATTTTCGTTGTGTAAAGCTTCAGTATCTGTAGTCGGCTCTTTTCATCGGGTTCGGGTACGTAGATGAGTCGGTCGAATCTGCCTGGTCTTAGCACTGCGGGGTCAATCAGGTTCGGCCTGTTGGTGGCTGCGATAACCACGATATCTTGCAGGGATAAGATGCCATCCATCTCAGTGAGCAATTGGCTTATTACGCGCTCGGAAACTCCGCTATCAGAACCTGCACCGCGCATTGGTGTAAGGGAATCCATCTCGTCGAAGAATATCACTGCAGGCGCGGCCATTCTTGCTTTGCGGAACACTTCACGTATGGCTTTTTCGGATTCGCCTACCCACTTGCTGAAAACTTCAGGACCCTTGATGGATATGAAGTTAGCTTCACTTTCTGTAGCTACTGCGCGGGCTAGGAGGGTTTTTCCGCAGCCAGGAGGACCGTAAAGCAGGATACCTTTTGGCGGTTTAATGCCCAACCGTTCAAAGATTTCAGGTTGTTTCATAGGCCACTCAACAGATTCTTTCAGGTGCTGTTTTACACCATCTAAGCCGCCTATGTCGCTCCAGCTGACTGTAGCAACTTCTATGTAAACTTCACGCATGGCTGTTGGAGTGACTTCTTTGTAGGCATTAACGAAGTCGTCCATTTTGATTTCCATCTTTTCCAGCACGGAGGGCGGAATGCGTTCCTCTTCAAGGTTTATCTGCGGAAGATATCTGCGGAGGGCTTTCATGGCAGTTTCTCTGCTTAGAGCAGATAAGTCTGCACCTGTGTATCCGTGACTCATATCGGACAGTTTTTTGAGGTCAACATCTTCAGCCAATGGCATACCCCGAGTATGGATTTGGATAACTTCGTATCTGCCTTTTTTGTCGGGCACGGCAATCTCGATTTCTCGGTCGAATCGGCCGGGGCGCCTGAGGGCTTGGTCTAAGGCACCAGGTCTGTTGGTGGCACCTATAACTATGACGTTGCCTCTACCTGAAAGGCCATCCATAAGGGCGAGGAGCTGGGCAACGACGCGGCGTTCAACTTCGCCTGTGACTTCTTCGCGTTTGGGTGCTATAGCGTCGAGTTCATCTATGAATATTATGCTGGGACTGTTTTGTTGTGCCTGTTGGAAGATTTCGCGGAGTCGGGCTTCGGATTCGCCGTAGAATTTGCTCATGATTTCGGGGCCGTTGATGGAGTAGAAGTTGGCTTCTGATTCGTTGGCTACTGCGCGGGCTAGGAGGGTTTTGCCGCAGCCCGGGGGACCGTGGAGGAGTACGCCTTTTGGTGGTTCTATGCCTAGGCGCTGGAAAAGTTCAGGGTGTCTGAGGGGGAGTTCGACCATTTCGCGGACGCGTTGGATTTCTTCGTGCAGTCCGCCTATATCCTCATAGGTGGTGCGTGGGAGGCCTTTGGCTTCAGGTGCGGGTTCGTTGAGGATGGTGAGTCTAGATTCGGCTGTGACTTTGACTATGCCGTGGGGTCGGGTTTTTGAGACTGTGAAGGGGATGGCGTGTCCAAGCATCATGACCAGTGTGGTGTCGCCTTCGACTAGGGTGCGTTCCATAAGTCGGTTTTTAACGAAGTTTGTGAAGTCTTCGTCTACGTTGAGGCGCATGTCAACGGGTGCAAGGGTGATGCTCAGTGCGGTTTTGACTTTGGCGGGTCGGATGACGACGTATTCGTTTATGGCGACACCCGCGTTTTTGCGGGTATAGCCGTCTATGCGTATGATGTCGCGGTTTTGGTCTTCGCTGTATGCTGGCCATGCTATGGCGCTGGTTGTGCGTTTGGCGACTATTTCTATAACGTCACCTGCGCTTATGCCTAGTTTTTGCATGGTTCTTTGGTCTATGCGGGCGATACCTCTGCCGACATCGCGTTGTCGGGCGTCGCCTGCGCGTAGTTGTATTTCATGATTTTCGGTCATGTTTAGAACCTTCTTAGTGTTACTGTGATGGTTGAATGAAAGTTTTTGTTAGTATATAAAGGTTTGAGCGTGCAAAAAAGTAGGGTTTTATCGGCTGCTTCTGCGGACCATCATGGTTTGGACTTGGCTGATGCCTTTGATGCTTGATAGTGTTTGTTCGAGTTGGTCTACGAGTCCTGATTCTTCTTCTGGGAAGCGGATTTGGACGAGTAGAGCGATGAGTCCGAAGGCGACTGGTTCTTGACCGTAGCCTGAGATTTCTGCTGTTTTGGGGAGGTTATTTTGGATTTGGGTTTTGATGGGGTCGAAGTTTTCTACGATGTCTTCTGGGAAGATTTTGTAGGTGACTATGACTGTGCCCATGCGGTTTCGCCTTTTATGGTCCTGTGAAGCTGCATTTTGGGCATTTGTAGTTGCGTCCGAATTTGCGGCATTTTTCGCATCGTTTGATTTGGATTTCTCCGCAGCTTGGGCATGGGAATTTTGTTGATTTGGATCCTGGGGGGATGGGTTTGCCGCAGCTGGTGCATGTTGTTAGTGAGAGGGGTAGTCTTTCGGTCATGTGGTGTTTCAACCTTGTTGTGATGCGTTTCTTAATTGTTAGACTTGCTTATATCTGCTGTGCTTTGGTTTTGGGTTCTGGGTTGGTTTGGTTTTGTGGTGGTTTGTGTTTGTTGTTTTGTGTGGTTGTGGTTGTTTGCTATGTCATTACTTTTCTGGTTGTGTTTTGGGTTGTGTTTTGTTTTTTGGTTGTGTTTTTTGGTCTGTTTGGTTGTGGACAGAGCGGTTTTGCTT
>CALMWK010000127.1 GCA_937873375.1 Candidatus Bathyarchaeota archaeon | reverse complement strand
CGTCCTTGAGCTCCACAGTGATCTTGTCCACGTCGCCAACGACGTGGTTGTTGGGTAGGATTAATCCTTTGGTAGCGTCGTATATGGTGCCTGAACCCATTCCTCCAACTGGAACGGCTTGGTAGAACATGTTGTGGACAAGTTTTATGGCGCTTATGTTGACTACGCTTTTAGTCACTTTTTCAATGGTGTCTAAAACGGTTTTTTCGTCACGTGAAGACAAATGTTCCCCTCTCAGAAGATAGTTTTGCAGGTGGTTTTAATAAATCTTCAAGCGTCACGGTGCATGGCAGAAGTCGCAGTTGTCGGTTTTGGTTTTTTGGTTTTGCTGGCAGAGGCTACACATTAAGCCTTTATTTCTTATTATGCTGCAGGCGCGACAGAAAAGATTGATAAGTTCTGTTTGTTGCGTTGGGTTTTTGAGCAGTAGGGCTATCATTTGGTTTGCAATCGTCTGTATTTCGGGTATGTTTTCGATGGGTATTGTGGTTCCTCGGACGTTTTTGTGGTATTTGCTGACTGCTGATTGGGTTACTCCGAGGATTTCTGCCACTTGGGTCTCTTTCATGTCGTGTTTTTCTAAAAGTTTTTTAGCCAAGAGCGCACGTATGGCGGGTGAAACCGTTTTTACTGCAACTTCACAGGGCGCGAACAATTTTACACCAGATGTGTTACTTTTGTGGGAAAATCTATATAAATATGTCGTATGTCATGTTTTGGTATGACGTATGTCCTGACGGGTGCTCTCCGAAAACAACTTTTTACCTAATCTCTCCTTTCCCGTCAAGACACACGTCAGTGTACAGGGACGATGCGAATGAAAGTAGAAGAAAAACTCGCAGCGCTCAGAAGCCGCGAAAAGAGCCAAAGCATTACTGATATACTTTTGGCTCTGGATCAAGAGTGTAAAAGTTGCAAGCCCTTAACTCCTCTTGAATGTATGAACAGTTGTAATGTTTGGAAGCTTCGAAACGAGCTTAGGCGTTTGGGCGAAACCATGGAAAACCCTACTTTTATGAAGGATTTACTTAATGTTCTTAAAAATGATACGCGCCTCCAGATTTTGCAGACAATTGCGAAGAGTCGTCACTCCGTGAGTAAACTTCAGCAGGAACTCAAAAAAGCCGGTTACCTGCACAGTCAAGACACAATAGCTGAAGAGTATTTGCGTCCGCTACTGGAAGTCGGGGTAGCCCAAGAGTCTCAAGACCAATTTTACGTTACAGCCTTTGGCGGCAAACTCACTGAGCTAATTGAGAACATCCCGGAATTCGCCACGTTTTTGCCTGCGCGTTCTGAATGCTACGAAGAAGACATTCTCAAAGCTCTGTTATCTGGACCTAAAACTTTCGAGGAAATACGTGTTTTAGTTCCGTCAACAATAGTATCTCGGATTCTGAAGCGGCTGAAAACCATGGGCTTAATTGAAACCCCTGGAGAAAGAGACTACATATTCTTCTTCAGATCAAAACGTGACCCAACCAAAGAAACCCTAAACGCAACCGAAAACAGCGTGTACCAGAGCATCCCTGACGAAGGTATCCCAGCAAGAAAGCTTGCCCAGAAAACCGAACTCTCCATGAGAAGAATCTACAAGTACCTGCGCGGGCTTAAAGGCAAAAAACTGGTGTTCGCACGGAAAACTCCGAAAACCTACAGCTTAACTGAAAAAGGCGAACGGTTAGCTTGGCTAGTTAACGAGATGCACAAGTTAGTTAAAGAGACTCTGAATTTCTCTGAACTGTTCACAAAGCAAAAAGAAAACTCGTAACCGCCTAACCAACTTATTTTTCGTAAAAATAAAAAGTGAAATTAGAGAAAGTGGTTGTTTACCCGCCTGGGGCACCGTGGAACGGAACTTCTTCCCACAGGATTTTCCACCAGTCTTCTTCAGTTATGGTTTCTGCATGCACTATTATCTCTAAGACATTTTTGAGTAAGGCATGGTGTCTGCATTCATCTGCTAGGATTGCTTTGAGGAGAAACGCGACTTTTTTGTTTTCGATGGTTGGCAGTTCTTTTTCTAGTTTTTTGATGAGTTCTGCTTCTATTTTGATGTGTTTTTCAACAAGTGCGCGTTGCTCGTCTAGGTTTTCCTGTGTTAGGGCTTGAGAAACGTTAGTCAGAAGCGTAACTGCAGACGCATAAAGCTCCGCGTGCTTCATAGAATCCAAAGAGATTCCTTTTAAAACGCCTTTTACGGGTGGATTTTTTATGTTCTTTATGCCTTTGTTAACCGAGTCCACGATTTCGTTTTCGATTACTATTTGCTTTTTTATGAACTCCAGAAGTTTTTTGTCATTTGAGGCGCTCATTTCATTTCCTCACTATAGGACGGTTAGGCTTAACGCATAAGGCTTTCGGAAATTCGCTTGCCCAAAGCCCTGCACTGTTCAAGAGTACTTTGGTCTGGAACGTACTTGGTCAAAAGTGGCGGTTCAGTGACGTTCATATCAAACTTGTTTTTCATGATTTCCATGACAAGTTTTGGTGCTTCACCGCTCCAGCCGTAAGAGCCGAAGGCTGCACCTGTTTTTCCTTTCAAGTTGATTCCTCTGGCAGAGGCTTCCTCAAAAAGTGTCTTGATGTCGATTGGCACGTCGTGGTGATATGTGGGTGTTCCTACAAGAATCGCGTCGAACTGGCCTAAATCTTCGGCTTCAACAAAGTAGCTCAGTTCCACATCTACTTTTCCCACGTTTTTGGCGCCTTCTACAACTGCTTTTGCCATTTTTTCTGTGTTCCCTGTTCGGCTATAATAGAGCACAAGAATTTTCGTCATACAAACCACTTACACTGCAGATAAAAAGTAAGAGCTTGTAAAAATAAGAACTTTGTGTAGAATATTGCTTGAACACATTTTCAGTTGGTACAAGCGCGCCGAATAATTCATAAACCGCCCCATTCAAAATAACCTCATCCAAGAGTGAACTGACATGGAAAATTGGGACCTCATAATCATCGGTGCAGGAGCCGCTGGCTTAGCCGCTGGCATCTACGGCTCAAGAAGTGGGCTCAAAACCTTAATTATCGAAGAGAAAATGGCTGGCGGAACAACCTCAGACGCTCCCACTGTGGAGAATTATCCTGGTTTTCCGCATGTTTCTGGTTTTGAGTTAGCTGAAAAAATGGTGCTGCACTGCAAGCAGACAGGTGTCACACTTCACGAGTTAGAAACAGTGACTACTTTAAACCTCAAAGGTGAAAAGAAAATAGTGAAGACTAACCGTTCAGAGTACGAAGCTGCGGCTGTCCTAGTTGCTTCTGGGGCACATTACCGTGAAATGGATGTGGCAGGCGAAAAAGAGTTCCGTGGCAGAGGTGTAAGCTACTGTGGCGTTTGTGATGGTCCCTTTTTCAAAGGTAAACGCGTGATAGTGGTTGGCGGGGGCAACTCCGCTTGCATAACAACTTTGTATCTTTCGGGTTTAGCAGTTGAAGTTACGGTTGTTCACCGAAGAGAAGCCTTCCGAGCTGAAGACGCTATAGTGAAGGACTTAACGTCTAAGGGGAACGTGAAGGTTTTCTGGAACACCGAAATCAAAGAGATTAAAGGTGAAAAAACCGTTAAAATCGCAGTACTGCATAACACAAAAACCCAAGAAACCCAAGAGTTACCAGTTGACGGCGTTTTTGTCCAGATAGGTGAATCGCCCAACAGCCAACTCGCCAAGGCGTCAGGCATCGAAGTTGACGCGGAAGACCGCATAAAAATCGACATCCACCAACGCACAAACATTTCAGGCGTCTACGCCGCAGGCGATGTGACAAATCATCCTGTGAAGCAAATAGGCGTAGCTGTCGGGCAAGGAATTACCGCAGCGCTTGAAGCCTACGCATATATCAAACGCCCGTATTACAGGAAATAGAGGGAAAACGTTATATCATCCAAAATCCCTTTTTGTGCTTTCATAAGCATAGGTTGGCTTGCTTACGGTGTCAAAAACACTGAAAAAATAAAAGAGGTCACTTAAAAATGGGTGAAAAGTGTCTCACTGCAGTAAAAATTAATCAAGACCTGTGTAGCCGATGTTCAGTATGCTATTCTATTTGTCCTTTTGAAGCCATCAACCGTGATGGTGAAGGCAAAGTTGAAATTGACATTCAGAAATGTCAAGTTTGCGGCATCTGCTCCAGTGCTTGTCCAGTTTCCGCGATTGAAATGTCCTATTACACTGATGATAACCTGTTGGAATACGTCAACAGCGCGAGGAAGAGCAATAAAGCTGACACGCTGGTTATGATGTGCCGAGGAAACTCGCCATCCAACTGTGAAATCGAAGATATCCTTGCCGAACAAGGATTAAAAGTGAAAAAATATATCCCGATGCGGTTGCCTTGCGCGGGCCGAGTTCCAACAGACTTCATTTTCAACGTTCTGAATTCAGGCGTGAAAAACATCGTTTCAGTTCAATGTGAAGACGCCTTCTGCCGAATGAAGGAAGGCACCAAAATCAACACCCGTCGTTTCCTCCTAAGCCAGAATGTTCTCGAACAGTTAGGTTATGACGAGAACGCCTTGAAAGTTGTAAAGTTCTCCAGAAAAGCAATTTGGAATAACGAAGAATGCGTTGGCTGCGACAAATGTGTATTCATTTGCCCATATGACGCAATTAAAGTTGGACCGTTCTCTTCTCCAATCGTAGTTGAGGAAGACTGTGTAGGCTGCGGTGCCTGCCAACTGGTCTGTCCACACCACGCAATTCAGGTGAAGGGCTACGAATTCGAAAACGTCCTAAACCGCTACGGCGAAGCAGTAACAAAACTCAAAGCACAAAAGAAGACTCCAGCCGTTTTGGTGTTCAGCTGCCAATGGTCCGAATACTCAGGCTTGGACAATCCTGACAGCGCACTCAAAGGCAAGAACGCTGTCGTCTTGGAAGTTCCATGCTTCAAAGGAATGGACCCCGTACATATCGTGAACGCGTTGAAGTGCGGTTTCGACGGCGTTATGGGTGTTGTGTGTTCTGCTGATGACTGCAAGCTCCAGCAAGGACGCGACACTGCTGAAAGAAACCTCGGCGTGCTCAAGGACGTGTTAAAGAAGATGAATCTGCTTGACCGCTTCGAAATGGTTGAGGTCTCACCGAGATGTGAGGGTGAATTCAAACCCAAGTTCGAGGCTTTCTACAGCAAAATTGCGGCTATGCCCAAATGTGCAGTTGTTAAAACGGAGGCGAAAGCAAAACGTACAAAATAATATCTAAGAAAAAACTGTCTCATAAAGAAACCCTATTCGAAGTTTCCGCTCCAGACATCGCTGCCAAAGCCAAGCCTGGTCAGTTCGTGATGGTTATTATCCATGAGAAGGGCGAACGTGTACCGTTAACCATTTGCGGCTACAACGCAAAGAAGGGCACGGTTTCGTTTGCTTTCCATGAAGTTGGAAAAACCACCAAAGAACTCGGTTGCTTAAACGTGGGCGACTGCATAATGAACGTTACTGGTCCGTTGGGTAATCCTTCGGAAATCAAAAAGTTCGGCAAAGTTCTCTGCATCGGTGGAAGCATCATGATTGCGCCTATAATGTTGCAGGTTAAAGCCATGAAGGAAGCAGGCAACAAAGTGACTACTGTTCTGGGTTGCAGGTCAAAGGAATTCTTGTTCATGGAGAAAGAAGCCAAAGCGCTAAGCGAAAAAGTTTACATTGCCTCTGACGACGGTACCATAGGTAACAAAGGTCTTGACTTCTTGAAGGCTTTGCTCAAGAAGGAAAAGTTTGACCGCTGCGTTGTCATGGGTCCAGTTGTTATGATGAAGGATGTCAGCGAAATAACCAAGCCGTTCAACATTCCAACAATCATAACCTTAACACCCATAATGATTGACGGCATGGGTATGTGCGGCGTTTGCCGAGTTACAGTCGGCGGAAAAATGCTGTTCGGATGCGTTGATGGACCAGAGTTTGATGGTCACCAAACTGATTTCGAGGAGCTGATTTTGCGTCAGCGCACGATGCTCCCTGAAGAACGAGTAGGTTCCCTGTTGTGGGAAACAAGTGGAGGTTGCAAGTGTGGCAGAAACAAAGCCTAAACCTAAGTTGAATAAAAAAGCCGTAGAGATGAATAAGCAAGAGCCTAAAGTGCGTGCTAAGAACTTTAAAGAGGTCGCCTTAGGCTACACCGAAGAACAAGCTCAAGAAGAAGCCAGCCGATGTCTGCAGTGTCCAAAACCGCAGTGTGTGACTGGTTGCCCCGTGGAAGTTCCTATTCCCGAATTTATCAAGTGCATCAGAGAAAAGAAGTACGCTGAAGGCATAGCCACCATAAAGTCAAAGAATGCTTTGCCCGCTGTTTGCGGACGCGTTTGCCCACAAGAAGAGCAATGCCAGAAGAAATGTGTCATCGGCAAAATGGGTGACCCCGTAAGCATTGGACGTCTAGAACGCTTCCTTGCAGACTGGGAACGCGACAACGGATACCAACTCCCACCCAAAGCTAAACCAACAGGCAAAAAAGTAGCCATAGTCGGTGCAGGTCCAGCAGGATTAACCGCAGCGGCTGACTTGGTCAAACTCGGTCACGAAATAACCATGTTTGAAGCGCTTCACGTCGGAGGCGGAGTGCTCTCTTACGGTATCCCTGAGTTCCGTTTACCCAAAGCCATGGTCCAAAACGAAGTCAACTACGTTGAAAAGTTGGGCGTTGATTTGCGTTTAGGCAACTTGGTCGGCAGAACACACACAATTCCCGAGTTGATGAAGAACGGCTACGACGCTGTGTTCATCGGCAGCGGTGCAGGTCTGCCTCAATTCACAGGTTGCCCCGGAGAAAACCTAGGCGGCATCTACTCAGCTAACGAGTTCCTCATACGCGTTAACCTCATGAAAGCCTTCGCTTTCCCCGAATACGACACCCCCCTACGCCTCGGCAAACACGTAGTAGTCATCGGCGGCGGAAACGTAGCCATGGACTGCGCACGATGCTCAATGCGACTGGGCGCTGAAGTGTGCCTGCTATACAGGCGTTCACGCGACGAATTACCCGCCCGACACGAAGAAATCGAAAACGCTGAAGAAGAAGGCTTGGTCTGCAAGTTCCTTGCTGCGCCACTGGAATTCTACGGCGACGAGAAAGGCTGGGTGAAAAGCATGAAGTGCATCGCCATGGAGCTCACAGAACCCGACGAGAAAGGCAGACGCGGCGTGAAAAAGATTCCAGGCTCCGAATTCACCATGGAAGTTGATACCGTAATCATCGCCATCGGACAAACCCCCAACCCAATCATACAGCGCACCACCGACGGCTTAGAGAGCAACCCCAAGCACGGAACAATCAACGTTGACGATGTCGGCAAAACCAGCTTAGACGGAGTTTACGCAGGCGGAGACGTCGCTACAGGTGCAGCCACAGTCATCAGCGCCATGGGTGCAGGTAAACGCGCAGCTAAAGCCATGCACGAATACTTGATGAACAAGAAGTAACCTCTTGCTCTGCAGGTCCCCCCTTAATTATATAAAGGGAAACTGCCCTTTCAGGGGCGCATTCTTTTTTGTTTTTTATTTTTCTGAAAGTTTTATTATCTATTTTGCCGCCTATCTACTGAAAGGTCGAGTTCAGTGATTGAAGAAAAACTATGGTTCAAACAGTGGCCCGCCGATGTTCCAAAAAACCTAACTTATCCTGCAGTTCCCCTACACGAACTCCTGGCAAAAGCCGCCAAAGAGCATCCTAACCAGACTGCTATTGCCTTTCTAGAAAACGAGCTGAGCTACTCAGAGTTAATTGCCCTGTCCAACAGTTTCGCCGCTGCCCTCGCAGCCTTAGGCGTAAAGAAAGGTGACTGCGTCGCAGTTTTTCTGCCTAATGTTCCTCAATTCATAATTGCGTATTATGGGGCGTTGAAGGCTGGCGCCGTCTTAACCGCTCTTAGCCCTCTGCATAAAGAGCGCGAAGTAGCGTACCAACTTGGAGATTCTGAAGCCCAAACTATAGTTGTTTTGGACTCTTTGTATCCAATTGTTGAAGCTGTCTGGCAGAAAACCAAACTCCGAAACGTTATAATTACCCGATTAGAGGAGTACGCATCCAAAACCGCTGCTGCCCCTGCCAAAGCCGAACAAAAACCCAACGTCTACTCCTTCCAAGAACTCCTCAACAAAAATTTAGGTGCAAAACCCCCAAAAGTTCAAATTAATCCTGCTGAAGACTTAGCTGCGCTCCAGTACACTGGGGGAACCACAGGCACAGCCAAAGCCGCCATGCTCACCCACACCAACCTCGTCTCCAACGCGGTTGCGTTCGCTGCTTGGATAAAAGGCTCCGCGAAAGATGTTTTTTTGGCTGCACTGCCGCTGTTTCACATTTACGGCATGACCACCAGCTTGAACGTGCCTGTCAGTTTAGGTGCGAAGATGGTGTTGCTTCCAAAGTTTGACCCCGCCAAGGTACTGGAAACCATCCAGCGGCACAGTGTCACTGTTTACTGTGGCTCTCCCACCATGTACTCCATCCTTCTGGTTAATCCTGAACTTGGCAAACACGACCTAACTTCCATCCGTGTCTGCATCTCGGGTGCTTCGCCGCTTCCGCTACAAGTCCAGAAGAAATTTATGGAAATCACAGGCGGTTTGCTTGCGGAAGGCTATGGCTTAACCGAGGCTTCGCCCGTTACGCACTGTAGCCCCGTGGATAAAACCATGCGAACCGTGAAAGTCGGCTCTATTGGTTTGCCGATTCCTGACACTGACGCCAAAATCGTGGACTTAGAAACGGGTACAAAAACTTTGCAGCCCAATGAAACGGGTGAACTTGTAGTCAAAGGACCACAGGTGATGAAGGGCTACTGGAAGCGACCTGAAGAAACCGCCATGGTTCTTCGCGGCGGCTGGTTGCTCACAGGCGACATAGCCAAAATGGACGAGGAAGGCTACTTCTACATCACCGACCGCAAAAAAGACCTCATCAAATACAAAGACTACAGCGTCTACCCCCGCGAACTCGAAGACATCCTCTACGAGCACCCCGCAGTCAAGATGTGTGCAGTTGTAGGCAAACCTGACACTGTAGCAGGAGAAATCCCCAAAGCCTTCGTGGTCCTAAAGGACGGCGCCTCTGCGTCGGAACAGGAAATCACCGCGTTCGTGAACGGCAAAGTGGCACCCTACAAAGCCATCCGCGAAATCGAAATCCGAAAAGAACTGCCCCTGAGTTCCGCGGGAAAAGTCTTACGACGCGCCCTCCGCTCGTAAGGCTTCAAGTCACAAGCTATATGAATTCTCTTTTCCTAAACTAAACCAGAGATGTCAATGGTTTGCGGGTTAAAATCAACGTCACAGGCATCGTTCAAGGTGTGGGTTTCCGTCCCTTCATCTACCGCATCGCCGTGAAGCACGGTTTGGCAGGTTACGTGCGGAACCGAGGCGACGCAGGCGTAGAAATCATCCTCGAAGGCACCCAAACCGCCATAGACAGTTTTCTGCGCGACCTTAAAGAGCAGAAGCCGCCGCAAGCCCGAATCCACAACATAATCCAGACCCCACTTGCAGGCAAAAACGAATACACCCAATTCACTATCTTCAAAAGCTCCTCGGAAACCGAACACAGCGGCTCGGTGGTGCCGCCTGACAGCGCCATCTGCAACGAATGCCTAAACGAACTCCGCGACCCCAAAGACCCCCGCTTCGACTACTTCTTCATTACCTGCGTCAACTGTGGACCACGCTTCACCATAATTGAGCGGTTGCCTTATGACCGCGAAAACACAACTATGCGAGAGTTTCCGCTTTGCGGTTTTTGCCAAAAAGAATACGAAGACCCGCTGAATCGCAGGTTCCACGCGCAAACTGTTGCGTGCCCAACTTGTGGACCGAAGGCTTACCTGACAACAAACACGGGTGAAGCTGTCAAGTGTGTGGATCCTGTGCGTGAAGCAGGCAAACTCCTCAGTGAAGGCAGCATAGTTGCCGTGAAAGGCTACGGAGGCTTCCACATAGCTGCATCCACCAGCCTCGAAGCGCCGTTGGTTAGGCTTCGGGAGTCGAAGAGCAGACGCGCTAAACCCTTCGCCCTCATGGCGCGAAGTCTGCAAGCTGCGAAGTCTTTTGCCGAAGTGAACCAGACGGAGCAAGAACTGCTAACTTCCCTCTCGCGCCCCATTGTTTTGCTGAACAAGAACAACAAGTATAACCTCTCCCCGCTGGTGGCGCCTGACCTGCACAACGTCGGCGTCATGCTGCCCTACTCCGCAATGCACTACATGCTCTTCGACCGCGTAGATGACTTGGCGTTTGTGATGACCAGCGCCAACCCGCCCAACCAACCCATCGTAAACGACAACAACGAAGCCCTGCAGATACTGGGCGGCACAGTGGATTATTTCCTGTTTCACAACCGCAAAATCGCGCAACGATGCGACGACTCCGTCATGCGCGTCCACACAGACCGCAACGTGTTCCTCAGGAGAAGCCGAGGCTACGCACCCGCCCCCATAATGCTCCGCCAAAAAGCGAAGCGATGCGTAGTTGCTTTGGGCGGCGAACTCAACAACACCTCCTGCATCCTAAACGCGAACAAAGCCTTCATCAGCCAACACATAGGCGACGTGGAAAACCTTGAAACCCGTAGTTTCCTCCAAGAAGCCACAAACCACCTGATACACCTAACCAACACCAAAGTCGACACCATCGCCTGCGACCTGCACCCAAAATTCACCACCACAAACCTCGCGCGGGAGCTTGCCGAGCAGAACGGCTGGGAACTGGTTCAGGTACAGCATCACCATGCGCATGTTGCCGCGTTGATGGCGGAGCACGGCGTGGATGAGATGGTGGGTATGGCTTGTGACGGCTACGGCTACGGCGCTGATGGTTCAGCGTGGGGCGGCGAAGTGATGCTCTGCACAAGTGGAGATGCGGGTTTCAAGCGGGTTGGGCACTTGGAAGAACAACCCCTGCTGGGCGGAGACGTTGCCACTCGATACCCGTTGCGCATAGCCGCTGGAATCCTAAACAAAGACGTTGATGTGTCAGCGTGGCTTTTGCAAAACAGCAATCATTTGCCTCATGGCGAAACCGAAGCAAACCTAATCCTTGGTCAACTCAAGAAAAGTGGCGCGCCCCAAACGACGAGTCTTGGCAGAATCTTAGACGCTGCCGCTGCAGTTATCGGCGTGTGTTATGAGCGGACTTACGAGGGGGAAGCTGCCATGAAACTTGAATCCGCCGCAGTAAACGGCAAAGACGCGTTAGGCTTGGCTTCGGTTATCTGCGGGGACGTGTTGGATACTTCGCAGTTGCTTTTAGCAATTTACATTAACCGAGACCGCCTCTCAAAGGCTGACCTTGCCTATTCAGCGCATGCTTACTTAGCCAAAGGCTTAGCAACCCTAGCCGTAGAAAAAGCAGAAGAACACGGCGTCAAAGCCGTCGGGTTCACAGGCGGCGCAGCCGTCAACGCGCTGCTGGCTTCGATGATGCGTGAGGTTGTGGAGGCGGCGGGTTTGCGGTTTCTGGTCCACGAGGCGGTTCCAGCGGGTGATGGCGGGGTTAGTTTTGGTCAGGCGGTTGTTGGTGGGTTTTCCCGTTTTTGACCATACGGTTTTTATCGCGGCAGCGCCTCGGTTAACGGGTTGACCAAGTATGTGTTTAGCAATTCCCGCACATGTTATGAGCGTTACTGGCGATAAAGCACAGGTGGACTTTGGGCAGAACGTTCTGCGCGAGGTTAACGTGTCGCTTGTAGAAGCCAAAGTGGGCGATTATGTTTTGGTGCATGCAGGCTACGCCATACAGAAACTAGACGAGAAGGACGCACTGGAAACGCTCAGCCTGTGGAGAGAGATTCTTTCAGCAGAAAACCAATAAATCGGGTAGTTGACCAGCATGGAAGTGCAGAATTATCGTGACCCTGAACTGGCAAGACGCATAGCAGCAAAAATCAGAGAGGTCACGCCCCAAACAGGTAGCTTCAAGTTTTGCCACGTCTGCGGCACACACGAATGGACCATTACCCACTACGGCATACGCAGCCTTCTGCCTGAGAACGTTGAAGTGATAGCTGGTCCCGGATGCCCCGTCTGCATTGTGCCTGCAGCGGAAATCGACGAATCCGTGCAGCTAGCCCAAAAAGGCATGGTTATGACTTGTTTTGGCGACTTGCTCCGCGTGCCTGGCAGTAATGGGTCTTTGCTGGATGCTAAAGCGCAAGGCGCAGATGTGCGGATAGTTTACAGCTTAACTGACGCCGTTGAAATGGCTAGGAAAGAGCCTGAAAAGGAATTCGTGTTTTTCGCGGTGGGTTTCGAAACCACAGCCCCTGCAACTGCTGTGGAAGTTCTCAAAGCGCCGCCTAAAAACTTTAGTTTTCTGGTTGCTCACCGCCTGATTCCGCCCGCCATGGAACTCTTGCTGGGTGTTGGCGACCTGAACATAGACGGTTTCATTGCTCCAGGGCATGTGAGCGCCATAATCGGCATGAAGCCTTACGAGCTTTTCCCCCGCGTGTACCGCATGCCAACTGTGGTGGCGGGGTTTGAACCCATTGATGTTCTGATGAGTCTTTACATGCTTATGAAGCAGCTGAAAGAGAAGAAGCCGCGGCTGGAAAACGAGTACTCTCGCGTGGTGAAGTGGGAAGGCAACCCCAAAGCGCTGGAACTAATGGACCAAGCATTCACGGTTACGGGTGGCAACTGGCGGGGCATAGGTAGACTACCTGATTCTGCGTACAAACTGCGTGATGAGCTTGCCGAGTACGATGCACACGCGAAATTCGGGGTTAAGATTGAGCAGGGCAAAGACATTCTGTTGGGCTGCGAGTGTCACCTTGTGATTATCGGCAAAATTAAGCCTGACAAGTGCCCGATGTTTATGAAGGCTTGTACGCCGCAGAAGCCTGTGGGCGCCTGTATGGTGAGCAGCGAAGGTACCTGTAGGGTTTGGGCTAAAGCAGTTGCGACTTCAAAGCCGCTGAAGCCTTAAAATCCCGCTTTGTTGTGTGGTTTTTTAACCTAAAAGTTAATTTGTAGCGTAAGCTACGTTGATAACTGATAAATTAGGCGGCTCTGACCGTCTAGAAACTCGGCGAGGGTGAGGTGCACATGAGAAAGCAGCAAGTTACCGTGATTAAACACAAAATTGCGGAACTATCTAGGAAGGCTGGTTTACAGCAAACTCCTGAGCTGCAAATCTCCAAAACCGAGCCGCTTGCTAGCGTCCAAGTTTTCCGCAAGCAAATAACTGTGGGCGAGAACCTGTTGTCTCATTGGCAGCAGGGTGAACTTGACGAGAAAGATGTTGAGGCTGTTTTGGCGCATGAGATTGGGCATATGATGGACCTTAATCGTGGTTTTCGCTCCTCAAGCTTTAGGCGCCTTTTGGGAGAACGCTTGTATTTTGCTTTTGCCATAGCGCCGTTGCTGATTTACTTCGTTTACCCCTCAACTGAGTCCATGGTGCTGTCGCTGGTGTGCTTTATGGGGTGGGCGGTGCTTTTGCCCTGGGTGTTTCGACGTACAAAGTTCCACATAGAATTAGAAGCTGACCGCAACGCCGTACGCTACTTGGTTGAGCCCCAGAGGTTAGCGGAGTTGTTTGAGAAAAAACACGTTTTCGCGCCAGTGAAAAACTATGGACTAACCAAGCGGGTTAAGCACGGTGTGGGGATGCTGACTCATCCGTCCCTAAACGAGAGGCTGCACAACCTTAGTGTTGAAGCAAAAAAAGCTTCAGAAACGCAGGATGCAAGCGAGCAACCGCAGAATTAACGTTGGCTTTGTTTGTGTTGTTGGTTTTGGGTTGTGGGGAACCGTAAGCATTTTATGTCTATTGTCACGTTCTGTTCAGAGAAGACACATTTGAGCGCCTTCGTAGCCTAGCCCGGTGGGGCGTTACCTTGGTAAGGTAATGGTCGCGGGTCCAAATCCCGCCGAAGGCTCCACACACAAAATTTTCCACCTCAGACTTTTACGGATGTGACTTTGATTCCGTTTTTCTTCAACAACGCCGCAGTTACCCCGTCGCCTTCGACAAACTTTTCTGAAAACGACCCATCAAAAATTCTGCCACAACCACAAGAGGGGCTTTTTTCAATAAGCAACGCTTCTTTGGCACCGATGGCTTTTGCTATTCTTAGGGTTTCCTGCGCGCCCCTCACGAATTGTTCTGTCACATTGGCGCCTTTTTCGTTCACAACTTTAGCATTGCCATTCAAAACGTCCGTGCCATCCCCGTTTTGTATTTCCGCTGGGGTTCTGGGAACTGGCAAGCCGCCTAGAACTTCTGGACAGACTGGAAACAAACCGCCTTTTTCGAATTCTTCGAGGAGTTTTGGGTTTAGCCAGTTTTTTCCTTCAAAATTGCAGTTGACCCCGATGAGGCAGGCGCTGACTAACTTCATGGTAGAGTAGTTTTTGTTTGAGACTTAATTAGTTTTGGACTAAAGGCTTTCAAGCAAGCCAAGAGTAATTGCTGTGGTTTTTTTCGGGCGCGGAATCTTTGCCGTTTCTCCACACGAAACACAGGTCCAGCTAGACAGTTTAATTTTTATATACATCGTACGCAATCAGAATACAGAGGAATCATGGCTCTCGACGACCCGCTAACAATTGCCATAATTGTGTCAACAGTAGTGGTAGCCATCGTTGCCTGCGCCATTGTCATTTTCATGATGCGAAGGAAATACCAGCCACCCGGCAAAGCTCCGTCGAAGAAGCCAGAACGCGACTTAGAATTCACAGCCGGCTTACAATACAGACTCACCAAAAGTGTACAGTCTACGGATGCGTCCCACGCAAAAAATGAGTTGCGGATTTTGGATTTGGAACGCGAAATCATAGGCGACGCCATCAGGCACCTCTACGAGGCTCATGCGGAAGGCAAAATCACCGAGGCTGAACGCGAAAAACTCGCCAGCTCCTACAAATCCCGCATGCTGGCAGTTAAAGAGTCCATGGCGAAAGACGAAACCATCGTGGCGCTTCATGAGTTGGAGGGCATGCAGGAAGACCTCATGTCGATGTTCAGCGAACGTTTCGGTGAATTAACTGGCAAAGTTGACGAGTTGCGTAGCCGAATCGACATCAAACCCGTCAAAGAAGTCAAAGTTCAGATGCCCAAGGCGCAGATGCCCATTGTTCCTGACCAGATGGAGGCTGACGAGGAAGCTGAAGAAGAGGGCGCGGACAGCGAAGGGAAACCGAAGAAGAAGCGCAAGCCAGCGTCTGAGCGTCCAACTCAGAAAACTGAAGCGGAACAGAGAATAGACGCCATACGCAGTGAAATCGACAAAGTCATGGATAAACTGGGGCAGATGGAAATTGAAGGCTAACTTGGAACCGATAGAAGCGTTGAAGAGAAACGCGGCTTTGGCGGCAGTGAAACACGTTAAAGACGGCTTTATTGTTGGGTTAGGCAGTGGTAGCACCATCGCCTACGCCATCGCAGCCCTAGGCGAGCAGGTAAAAAACGAAAACCTGCACATTCTTGGAATTCCTTCTTCCTACCAAGCATTCGCGTTGGCAGTGCAAAACAAAATTCCCATAACCACTCTCGAAGAACACCCCGTAATCGACGTGGACATCGACGGCGCAGACCAAATCGACCCCAAACTAGACCTTATCAAGGGTATGGGGGCAGCGTTGGCGCGGGAAAAAATCGTTGCCGCCGCATCCAAACTAAACATAATCATAGCGGATGAGAAAAAACGCGTGAAGGTTCTGGGCGAAAACAACCAGCCCGTACCCATGGAAGTTCTCTCGTTTGCAATTGCGCCTGTAATGCGTAGCATCGAGAAACTCGGCGGAAGAGCCGCGCTGCGGGAAACTAAGGGCAAACTTGGACCCGTAATTTCAGACAACGGAAACGCCATCATGGACGCTACCTTCGGAACCATCGGTGACGCTGCAAAGCTGGAGCGTGAACTCAAAATGATTCCGGGAGTCGTCGAAACAGGACTTTTCATAGGCTTAACCGACATTGTCTATCTTGGAACAGCCTCTACCGTGGAGCAACTTACGCAGAAAAGAAAATAGCCTGCCCCACAATGCAAGTTTTAAATTTTTACTCAAAGTAACAAGCGTAGCTGCTGTCACATACTATGATGGCAGATGGCAAGTTTCTTAAATTAACACATACCTATTAAGAAAAGGGATAAACATGGGCGAATTGACGCACCTCCTCGGGATATTTTCGAAGCTGAAAATAGTTGGTTACTTCCTCGCAATTTGGGGCGCAACCTTCTTTCTCCGAGGACTAGTCGACATAACATACTATGCATACAACTATGGCAGCGCAAGTTTTAATGAGACCATCGTAGAGACGGCACTTTACTTAACCTATGATGTGGCAATGCTGGCGACTGCATTAGTGCTCTGGGTTCTGAGCGTAAAAATACTGCGCTCAAAGGTTGCACCCGTTAGTGCTTAAAATCCGAAAAAGCATTAACAAAAACCATACCCTTTTTCTTGTCAACCACATCAACCGAAAAATGGTGCAGAAGACAGGCTGTGGCATGAAAAAGATTTATCTCAAAGCAAGCAAACTAACCTTAGCGCTGGCTACTAAACTCAAAACAAACATGCCGGGGTAGCCTAGCCTGGCTAGGGCGCCAGACTCATAATCTGGAGAACATAAATGGTGGCCAAACGCCCATGTCCAGAAGTCGCGGGCTCGAATCCCGCTCCCGGCACCACTAAGTTCTGATTCGCTGTGAGGATGGGTAAAGTCTTTATCAGTTTGAACAATTATATCACCATGAAGATGGTTAACCTTGACGTCGAATGTTGACTGGCTGCAAATTTTTGCTCAATGTAAAGAAAACGTGAAAAACAGCATTCAACCTTTGTTTAAGGATTTGAAGGAACCCCAACCCGACCTTGGCAAAGGCGCTGGCGGGGACCAGATGAAACTGGTGGATTTGACAGCTGAAGACGCCATAGTTGAAGTTTTGCTGCAAAATGAGATTTCGTTTACACTGGTCAGCGAAGAGTCCGGCATAAAAGAATACGGCACAGCAGCCAAAGAATGCTACGTGACGGTTGACCCGATTGACGGCACCACCAACTTAGTTCGAGGTTTGCCCTTCTACTGTTCCTCAGTAGCGGTCAGCCGCAAACCCCTGCTGTCCTCAGTTTATGCTGGCATGGT
>CALMWK010000126.1 GCA_937873375.1 Candidatus Bathyarchaeota archaeon | reverse complement strand
CCCCCAAAATAGTGAATAACCAAAACAAACTCAACATGCACTCACAACCACAACCCAAAAAACCCAGCATACCCCAACATACACTAGTGAAGCAAAACCGCTCTGCCCACAACCAAACCGACCAAAAAACACAACCAAAAAACAAAACACAACCCAAAACAAAACCCGCAAAGTAGCAACTAAGCAAACACCCACAACCACACACAAAACAAAACGAAACAAAACACACAGCAGAAACGCACAAACAGCACCCAATTTGCAAAACTATTATCTCTGCCCGAAGCATCAACTTGCCGTTCTTTAACCATAAAGTTTAAGGGCAAAAGGTTTGTTTAGCTTTTAAAGTATTCTAACATTGAGGTTTGTAGTGTGAGCATTAAAGGACAAACTGTGGAAGAGCGCAAAGCTGAAGTCCTCATTAAACTTCGAAAATACAAGCTAATCAAGAAAGAAAAGTTCGAAGGCGCCTTCGGCTACATAGTTGAAATTCCAGGAGACAAAGAAAAAACACTAGTCTGGTGCATTTTGGGACAAGCAACCGTAGGCATCGTAGCCATGAACCAACTCTACAAAGTACTGAAAGAAAAAGAACTCGAACGCGCCATCGTAGTCACCGAAGGACGCTACACACACGCAGTTAAACAAGGCGCCAAGAAAAAGAACGTCGAACTCCTACTCAAATCCTTCCCAGTCTTCGACATATTCGAACACGCGCTGGTTCCAAAACACGAAATCTTAACAACCAAAGAACGCGCCGACCTGCTAGCCAAGTACAAGGTCAAGCCGTACCAGATGCCACAGGTAACCTCAACAGACCCCGCAGTCAAAGCAATCGGCGCCAAACCAGGCGATGTTCTTAGAATAATCAGGAAAAGCAGCACAGCAGGCGAGCACATAGCTTACCGCTACGTGGTAGAATAAAAACAAGGGAAAAAAACTATTCACTTATTTCCCAATCATAACTTCAGTGGACTTAACAACCACTTGAACTTCGTCACCCACTTTCACGTCCAAATCCTCAACAGCTTCTTTTGTTATCACCGACGTGATTGTTGCCGGAACCACTA
This sequence comes from Candidatus Bathyarchaeota archaeon, assembly GCA_937873375.1. Taxonomy (GTDB): domain Archaea; phylum Thermoproteota; class Bathyarchaeia; order Bathyarchaeales; family Bathycorpusculaceae; genus JADGNF01. The sequence goes on along the minus strand of CALMWK010000126.1, from coordinate 1,186 downwards.
TCTCAACTTTAACCTTAGCGGTTATGACGCCTTTTTCCACGGAAACAACTTTTCCTTTCAGACTATTTCTAGCACTTAACTTCACACTTTTCACCTCCGAAATTTCCGGGTTAGCCAAAAACTCACTCATGCAAACCTCTAAACGCGTGTACTCTTCAAGCAGGCTTCTGCCTGTAGCTGTAAGTTTTGCGCCTCCGCCTCCAGATTTGCCTCCCTTGTGAGTTTCAACAACGGGTTCCCCTAAGGCACTGCGGATTTTCTGTATGTAGTTCCACACGTAACGGTAGGACATACCCAGTTTTTCTGCTGCTTTTGAGAGGGACTGCTGGGCTTCTATTTCTTTCAGAATTTTTGCTCCACCTTTGCCCAGAATCGGGTTGCCCTTGTATTCTATCCAGACTTTAGCTGAGGGCTTGTGGTTTTTTTGAGTAAGCATCCACTATGGTTATGCACGAAAAGCATTAATAAATGTAATTAACACGTGCTTAGAACTCAAGTTCGCCAGCTATGAACTTACGGGTTAATTCATGCTGTGGATTATCAAACAGGTCTTTGGGGCTGGCAACTTCCACTATCTTTCCTTCATGCATATGGACAACCACGTCCGCTACCCTCTTTGCTTGCCCAAGGTTATGAGTAGCCATGATGATTATGCGGTCGCTGCTTTCACGGCTGATTATGGCTTTCTCAATTATCCTTGCACTATTCGGGTCCAAGTTCGCGGTGGGTTCATCCAAAAGCAAGATTTTCGGTTCAAGCAAAAAAGCTCTTGCAAGGGCAATTCTTTGCTGTTCTCCCCCTGAAGTTTTCTTGGCTTTTCGTTTCTCAAAATTCTTCAACCCTACACTGTGCAAAGCTTCAATTATGTCTTTTTTGATTTCTTCGTCTTTTTTGCCTCTGATTTTAAGCCCATACGCCAAGTTATCATATACGGACCTGCTGAACATTGCGGTTCTCTGGAAAACCAGTGTGGAGATTTGGCGGAGCTCTTGGTCTGTTATGATTTCTTGGTTGAACAGCAGTTTTCCTTTGTCAGGCTTTTCTAAGCCCGAGATAATCCTGAGGAGGGTGCTTTTTCCTGCGCCATTAACGCCTATAAACACGATTACCTTGCCGCATTCAATGTTAAGCGTAACCGCGTCTACAGCTTTGACTGTTTGGTAGGTCTTTTCTACATCTTGGAGTT